>JBBJME010000290.1:0-8778 GCA_037719765.1 Planctomycetaceae bacterium | reverse complement strand
GATCGCAGCCTGTTTGCCGACCCACAACGCCAGTTGCCGGACACGGTTAAGCGGCAGGTCCATGATCAAATCGGAGCCAAAATCGGCGATGTCGTCGCAGCGACCGAATTCACGTATTCGGTGACACGGTATCGCGTCTGCCTGAAAAGTTTTCTGTGCGACGGCACGCTGGGAACATCGTCAGCAACGGACAACACGCGATGGGTCACAGCGGCTGAACTGGCCGAGGTGCCGTTATCGAAAACCGGTCGCCGGATTGCCGAGTGGCTGACCCGCCGAGCGACATAACGGTCTCAGCAGGGTAGACGGACCGAGCAAACCCGGCAAATGCCGGAACGGCGACCGCCAGTTGAACACAAGTCCTGCCAACAAATTGTCAAAACGTGAAACTCGGGCCGCTATTCCGGCGCTTTCTTCTTCTTTTCTTCGTACATCTTTTTCGTCTCCTCCACCACCGCAGGCCATTCCGGATGCGTATGAATGGCAACAAGGTCTTCGTCTTTCTGAAGATGTTCAAAGTCGCCGAATTCTGTCGCAATCGTCAGCCGCAGAAGCTCAATCGCTCGATCGCCATAGCGTTTCTTCTGTTCTTCCGAGACGTTGGAATTCTCGAGGGCTCGTGAATAAGAACACGCGCCGTTGTACAGACTGGAAAGATCCCTGGGAGCCGTCACCACCAGTTTTTCAGCGTACTTCAGACCGGCTTCGGAATCGCCCTGCCGGATCTGACACAAGGCAATCATGCTCTCAATATCCATGTTTTCCGGGGACAGGCGATCGCCGATTTTGAGGTCACGCATGGTCTCATCAAAGCGATTCAGATGCATCAATACGGAAGCTCGCTGGACATACATTCGCGGCAGGTAAGGATCCTGCTCGATGCACTCCGTGTACATAGCGAGCGTCTCTTCGTTGTCTTCGAATCTTTCTTCATTTTTGCCCAGCATCATCAGGCGCTGCGCCAGCAACTGGATGGCCGGAGAACGCCGCTCGGCATCCTGAATCTGCAGCGCCGCTTTCTCGCGCAGACCTTTGTTTTCGCAGCGGGCCACACGGTTCAGGCTGCGGCGACATTCCGGATGCGCAAACATCGCAATGGTTTCGATCAGGCGATGCACATACATTCGGTTTTCAATCGGAATATCTTCGGTCGTTCCGATTTCTTCGACAGCCTTCGCCAGTCGGGCAGTGAGCATTGCGATCGATTCTTCGGATGCGTCAATCGCCAGCAGTTGAATCGTTTCTGAAGCGATCGAACGCGCGATTGAGCGTTCAGCCGTGTTCTTTTCGGCAGTGTCCAGAAACGGCGTTTCGATCAGCGTTTGAGCCAGCGGCTTCCACCGTGGATGATCCAGCATGACCAGATGTCGCAGAGTCTGTTGTCTTGCCGCAGGCGGAAGTGAATCAAAGTCATCAATGATGAGATCCAGCTGGCCTGCCGATGCACATCGCAGCACCGCTTGAGCTGAGAGTGGCTGATGGGATGCATCAATGTTGGACTTCAGATCCTTCAGCAGCATTTTTGTCCATTTCGGTGACGGCAACTGCACCACCGCACTGCGGACACTGTCGCTGATTTGTTCCGATCGAATTCGCTGATCAAGACACTGGCGGATCACCGCGTCATCAGCCGAATCCCTCGCTTCGACCAGCGCCGCGAGAGCGATGTCCTGCAATGCCGGATCGGAGAGCTGCAGCAAATGGTTGCGCAGAGCATCCAAAGTCCCGGCGTGCCGCTGCTGTCTTAGAAACGCCAGCGCGGCACTCAAAAGGCTGCGCTGATTTGGAGCGGAACGAATGGGCGGACCGAACGCATCGGACGGTTCATCAATATCGGGTGCCAGCAATGAGGCTGGATTGTCATCCACATCAACGGAAGTCCCGGCGCCGGTCGCTGCGTCCTGAAGTTTTTCCGCGACGTAACCGGCAACAAGTGATGTCCAGCGTTCGCCGTTGAGCTGAATGATGGCGCTCAGAATCTGGTTCTGATTCTCCGGCTTGCTTCTGCTCGCCTGCCACAATTCCGTCATTGCGGTTTCTGCAGCCGGATCGAGGCTCCCGATCAGTGAGCGCAAGGCAGTGCGTGAGACCTGCGGATGACTGCTCTCACTCAGGACCCGCAAAGCCTTCACAGATTTTGAGCCGGGAATCAGATTCAGATAGCCAGCCAACTCGATCTGCAATTCAGGAGAACCCTGCAACGCTTCGTCGATAATGACTGCGGCTTGTTCAGGTGTCAGGCGATCCGCTGCACCGGCCATCGCCGCGCGACGAACACCGGGATCTGCATGTCGCAGATCGGCGACAACCAGTGGCATGGGAATGTGTCGATAGACAGGAGTCAGGGCGTTGGCAATCGCGGCTTCAGCAGTCGGCAGTACCAGAATCGGACGACGATACAGTCCATACTGCCGGTTGACGGCTTCGGTAAGACCACCGATGAGAATCTGCTGAAACTGAATCTGCTGCCGCGGAAATGGCGGCGCGACGCGGGGAATAAACCTCATGTTCGGATCATTCGCACTCGCACTGTTATCGAGCATGGCGGTCAGCCACAAATTGAATTCTTCCTGGATCACCGGAGGCTGTTCGCGCGTGGATGAAATCAGAATCCGTTCGATCTTTGCGGTCGCAGCAGACTTGAGCGCACTTGCAACGGGCCAGATGGCAAGCACATCCAGATTGCGATTCGTGGTGATCTGAAGCAGGCAACCCTCAGGCCCCAGGCGAGTCTGCTGAAAACCGCTTTGCCTGCGGAATTCCTCGTTGAGATTGATGTCGATGGGTTTTTGATCTGTCGCAGCCACGGCAGGCGGCTGCCATCGAAGAATTATCGACGGCTCTTTTCCGTCGTACACGATGGAGCCAAATCCGACCCAGCCTTCTGCGGACTCACCGGGTGTGACTGTGCTGCGGGGAAAATTCGGATGGGCATCGACGGACCCGATTTCTGCCGGTTCTCCATTGATCAGCAATTGAAACTGCTCACGGGCGATCGTCTGTGCTGCGTCGGAAGAATTTTCGACGTGCACGGCGATGATCAGCCGCAGCGAGAATTCCTGTGCGTCTCGCCCGATACTCAACGACGCTTCGATCTCAGGGACGGTGACCTTGAGTGTTGATGCGACAACGTCCGGCATCGCGACGTCTCGTTCGTCGCATGGTGAAGCACGCAGTGATGCTGGCAGACTGAGACTGCCAATCAGAAAGACCGGAATCACGATTCGATTGAAAAACCCGCGAAGCATCGCTGCACCTTAAATCCCAAACAGCGGACGTCGCCGACGTCCGCTCGATCGTTCCGACTGCAGTACCCCTGATTCGCAGCATAACGATCCCGCACGCCGCTGCGAATTGCAGAATACTAAATCTGCCGTTTCCGTCGTTGTTAATCAACCCCGAGGATGGGCTCCCTACAGGGATTTCCAGTGCGAAAACGTTGCTGCCTGACCGACACGTTGCTCATCACAATCGACCAGATTCCAGATGATTGCCCGCTCGATCAGAAATCGCTTTCCTGAACTGCTGATGCGGATGCCGCGATAGTCATCGACAAAACCGTCTCGTGCTGCGCGAGTCATCAGTTGAGCCCGTTCATCGCGGTGCATGGGTTCGGCGGTCAGGCGTGACGGAGTGGAGGTCAAGGTGGGAATGTCCATTTCCCACAGCGTCAATGCCATTCGGTTGCCGTAGTTCAGAATCGGATCGTCCTGCGTTCCGTGCGAGACCACGACGAAAGGAGCCACAAACACGATCTGTGCCTCTTGTTCGGCGTCTCCCGTACGTTCGATCAACTCTCGGCCGACAAAACGCCGGAAGGAATTGAGCATGATTTGCGTATGGGCGATCCAGTCGTGGCTTCGCGGCGTCGAGTCTGTGGACATGGTTGGGTGGTTCATGTGAGGCCAGCGGAATGTCTCCAATTCTCAATTCGGGACGTGAAATCATAGTGAAATCGGACAAATCGGTCTTCCAGAATTGTCTGAAAGCCACTCAAATCCCGCTATGAATTATCTTGCGCATGGATTTCGGTTCCTCGATTCGCCGCTGATGGTTGCCGGAACGGCAGTACCGGACTGGTTGAGCGTGGCGGATCGCCGTGTCCGAGTCCGCAGTCGCAGGATTCACGAACATCTGGATTCACTGGATACCGATCTGCGGACGATCGCAGAAGGCATGTTGCAGCATCTGCACGACGATGATTTGTTTCATCGTTCGGTACGGTTCGTCATGCTCGAAGCGGATCTGTCGCTGCGTTTTCGCAGAATCATGCCAGATCGTTTCGATCATCGGCCTGCGCTGCTTGGTCACATCGTGATCGAATTGCTTCTGGACGATTTCATCGCGCAACAGATGTCTGAGGTGCTGGACGACTACTATGCCGCTTTGTCTCAGGTTTCCGCGTTGCAGATCCAGGAAGCGGTCAACGCAGTGGCCACGCGCACGACGGATCAGCTTGCCGGATTCGTACATCAGTTCCGAATCACACAGTTCCTGTACGACTACGCCGACGACACGCGGCTGCTGGGACGATTGAACCAGGTGATGAAACGCGTCACACTTCCTTCGCTGGACTCCGATTGTCTGCCGGTTTTGCGGGACGCTCGGCATTTACTGAATCAGCACGGCGAAGAATTGCTGGATGCTGTCGCGTCTGAGTCGGCTGTGCCTGAACTTTCTCTGACGCGCGACAACGGCTGACTTACCGGAGCTTATCCAAAAATGACGGCGGCTGTTCGAATCGGGATTGCGGTTGTGGAATCGGCAGGAAAAATACTTGTCGGTCAGCGTGCAGCGCACGTGCCTTTGCCAGGCCTCGCGGAATTTCCCGGGGGCAAGTGCGAAATCGATGAAACGCCGCGTTCATGCGCCGTGCGTGAATGTCAGGAAGAGACAGGACTCATCATCATCCCGCGCGATCATCTGGCGACAATCGAACACTCCTATCCGCACGGAGATGTCGAACTGCATTTCTGGCGCTGCGGACTCAGCCCCGGTCTGCCGGACCATGCGAACCCTGAGAGCCCGTTTCGCTGGATCGGTTTTGATGAACTTGCGTCGCTTCAGTTTCCGGAAGCGAATCGCGCGGTCCTGGAACAATTGTTGAGTCGGAAATAGTTGGACAGCGCTACTTTTCCCGAAATAGTAACCCGAAGCGTAAGCGAGGGAACAAGTTAGGTACAATCCCTCGTTCACGCTTCGGGTTGCAAAAACGCTCGGTTTCCGCCAAAACGGGCGCTGTCCAAATAGTCACGTCCGACGCAACTATTCCACTGTCACGCTCTTCGCGAGATTGCGAGGCCGATCGACGTTGCAGCCACGCAGCAGGGCGACGTGATATGCCAGCAGCTGCAATGGAATCGCGCAGACCAGTGGTTGCAGGTACTCTTCAACGTCCGGCACATAAATCACGTCATCCGCTACGCGGGCGATGTCGGTATCGCCTTCGCAGGCAATAGCGATGATCGGACCCTTGCGAGCCCTGATCTCTTCCATATTGCTCACGACTTTGGGGTAAATGCCGCTGCGAGGAATCACGAAGACGCTCGGAGTTTGTTCGTCCACGAGGGCAATCGGACCGTGTTTCATTTCTGCGGCCGGATAGCCTTCCGCGTGAATGTAGCTGATTTCTTTCAGCTTCAACGCCCCCTCCAGCGCAACGGGAAAATTGTACAGCCGGCCGAGATACAGGAAGTTATTAAAGCGGAAGTACTTGTCGGCCACCTCACGCACTCGGTCATGGCACTGCAGCGCTTTGCTGACTTTGTCCGGCATATCACGCAGTTGGCCGATGATGCGGCGACCGGCCGGATACGACATGTGTCGCATTCGTCCCAAATACAGCGCGAGCAGGGTCAGAACAGTCACCTGCGACGTGAACGCTTTTGTGGAGGCCACACCGATTTCGGGGCCGGCATGCAGATAGATGCCGCCGTCAGCTTCGCGGGCAATGGTAGAGCCGACTGTGTTGCAGATGGCCAGCGTCGGATGTCCTTTGCGTTTGCATTCCCGCAGCGCGGCCAGCGTGTCGGCTGTTTCGCCGCTCTGTGTAATTGCGAAGACCAGTGTACGGTCACTCATCGGGGGATTTCGATAACGGAGTTCGCTGGCGTATTCCACTTCGGTTGGCACACGGGCAAATTCTTCGAGCAGAAATTCTCCCACTAGCCCCGCGTGCCAACTCGTGCCGCAGGCTGTGAGCACAATGCGGTCGATGCGACGCAGATCCTTCGCAGTCAGATTCAAACCGCCCATCACGGACGTTGCTTCATCGGAATCCAGGCGACCCCGAAGTGCGTTCTCGATGGTCTGCGGCTGTTCGAAAATCTCTTTCAGCATGTAGTGTGGGTAGTCGCCCAGTTCAATGTCGGCGGACACCTGTTCCAGGACATGCACATTGGGAAGCACGCTGCCCGTCTTGCGATGATCGATCCGTAATCCGGATGGCCGCAGGACCGCCACTTCATTGTCAGACAGGTACACGACTTCCTTCGTGTAGCCCAGCAGCGGACTCGAATCACTCGCCAGGAAGTATTCATCCTTGCCGACTCCGATCACCAGCGGACTTCCACAACGGGCGGCGATGACGGTGTCCGGACAGTCGCGGAACATGATGCCCAGACCGTAGGTTCCTTTGAGTTTTTCCAGTGTGAGTTCAACCACCCGCAGGCATGTTTCAATGTCCGATGCAGAACCACCCAGTAACACCTGCTCCTCGAGATTGTGTGCCAGCAGGTGGGCGGCCACTTCGGTGTCTGTCTGTGAATGGAATACGTATCCCAGGGCCGTGAGTTGTTTGCGCAGCGTGTCGTAATTTTCAATAACGCCGTTATGCACGATGGCCACTTCGCCGTTGCCGCCAAGGTGAGGATGCGAATTCTGGTCGGTGGTGGCTCCGTGCGTCGCCCAGCGCGTGTGGCCGATTCCCACGTGACCGCGAATGGGCTGTGACTGAATCAGACCGGCAAGTTCCAGCACGCGACCGGCCTTCTTGCGCACCGAAATATCGCCTTCGTGCAGGACCGCGATCCCCGCGCTGTCGTATCCTCGGTACTCGAGCCGATGAAGACCTTCCACCAGAAGATCAGACACGGAACGAAATCCAACATAGCCCACAATTCCGCACATGCGCCCATCCTTCGGCAAACCCTGGTGTCTGCGCTGACGGTTCGAATCAATTCCCAGCGACAGATGTTCAGAAACGTACGCCAATCACCCTGTCCCGGTCAACGTCGAACAGCGTGAAACGGAGGACTGACGGTGTAATCCAGACAAGGTGAACAGCGAAAAAGACGGTGCCATGTGACAATTCACGTGATGATGCGGCAGAATTTGCCGGTTGATACCAACGAGCGCTGACCGGAAAGTGTCGCTCTCGTAGTTCAGTCGCTCCGCCGACTGAAATCCCCTAATTCAACGTAGTTAGTGCCTTCAAAATCAAATCATGGCACCGCCCCGTGGCGTCGCATTCGCACGGGCGTGAACGGGATTGCGAGTCGGCGGAGCGACGTCGCCTACGTTGTCTCAATCACGTGACCCCGGCGTCACTTTCATGGCAATTTCTTTGCCCGCACGCAGCACGGTGATTTCGGTTTCCTGGCCGGACTTAAGTGCTTCGATCGCATACGTGTAGTCGTAGATGTTCTCAATCGCTTTGCCTGCGAGTTTGATGATGACGTCGCCGCCCTTGACGCCCGCGACTTCCGCAGGTCCGCCTTTGGCCACTCCTGACAGCATCACGCCTTTTACGTCCGACTGTGCATAGTCCGGGACGGTCCCCAGATAAGCTCGCAACGCGGCGCGCCGCTGGCCGTCTTTCGGGCGTTCCTGCGCCACATAGATCGGAGGTTGTTCGGTGGCGATCAGGTGTCGGCAGACAAGGCTTATCAGGTTGGCAACTTTGGCAATCCCTTCATAGTTGAGTTTTTCAGGCGTGTCCCGCGGAGTATGGTATTCGCTGTGATTGCCTGTGAACGCCGACAGAATCGGAACGCCATGGAGGAAGAAGACACTGGCGTCGGTCGGGAGATAACTGTCGTCCTGAAGTGTCAGCGAAAGGCCGAGCGGCACGTTGGCCTGTTCAATAATCTTCTGCCATGCGGCAGAGGAACCAACCCCCTGCATCACCAGTTTTTCCTGCAGCCGGCCAACCATGTCCATATTCAGGCAGGCCGCAATGTAAAGACTTAAGCCGCCCGTATTGGGCCCGGCGAGGTCATCGGCTTTCTTCTCCGGACCGTCTGCATCTTCCTCGCTGCCCTCTACTGCTGCCGCATGTTGTGAAAACATGGTTTCGAGACTCTTCACATAATGACTGGAACCCAGCAGCCCCAGCTCTTCGCCGGACCACGCTGCAAAAACAACGTCGCGACTCCCCTGGAGTTTGCCTGCATCTTTCGCGAGCGCCATGGCTTCAGCGATCTGCATCATGGCCGATACACCCGAGGCATTGTCGTCAGCTCCGAAGTGGATTTGAGACTGTTCATCGCCGCGCGCGAGTGAACTGCCGTTTGGGCCGGTGCCCAAATGATCGATGTGTGCGCCGACAATGACGATCTGACCCGCTGGGGATTCGTTCATCTGCAATCGTCCAAGGACGTTGCGTCCGGTTTTCTTTTCCTGCTGAATGGCGTGCTCGACGCGATGCGCGACGAGCCGATGTTCCACCAGGCGGTTCTCCATCGCGATCCCGAAAGCGACATCCGGTTCCTGCTTTACGAAACGTGGGAGGACCACGACGACGTCGTGAACGTCCAGATCCAGCGCCCGTATCGTGAA
>JBBJME010000289.1:0-8798 GCA_037719765.1 Planctomycetaceae bacterium | reverse complement strand
CGCGCTCCGGGAGCGTTGAATTCTCGAACGCTGGACTAAGGAACATGATCCAGATGTTCACTGTGGGTGAAGGATGAAGCCTTTATGTGTTCGAAGCGTGCGCCATGGCCCAGCCGACTGCTGGCGTTCTTTGACGTTGATGCAGCAATCGACGGCGGGAGCCGATTTGGCGGGAATTACTCTGATTCCTGAAGGAACTGCGTCATCATTCCTTAACAGGCCCGCCACGAAATTGTGGGAAGAACCCCGGTCGTCGCTCAGGTCGTGACGTGGGTGGTGTGGACTCATTTGTTCGAGGACGCAACAGCGGAGTTTCGCGAAAAGCTAAGTTTCGTTTCCTGGATGCTGATCGGACTTGAGGTTGTTTGCTGATACGTACTCGCGGCGAACGCACCCGAGCGATTCAAAGCCACCCGAGAAGCGAGTGTTACCACTATCTGCTGCGGCGTGTGCGCGATGCCCATGAGCGTTTTCATCATCGTCTCGATCATCGTGATTTCCGGGAACATGAATGCAGCCGTGGCATTTGCCTGGATCGGCATCGGTGACGGTATCCATGGTTTTTGTGATGCGATTTACGGGTCACCTGAAGTCAGGTTCCGACGCCAACTGACACCGACGGTTTCCGCTTATTTCGTCATTGGCTCGGGCCGGATTATTGCGAGCGCCTTGGTCGCTGCCGAACGAACTCCAGCATCTTTGTCGTCCAGAGCAGTGGTGAGCGGTGGAACTGCGGCGGCGAAAGCGGAGCGATCAATCTGTGGCAAAGGTGGTGGACGTAGTCGCCGTAAAATCAAATCGTCTGGATTCGCAAGCAGACCGAGCCACTTCGCACCGGCAAATCGGACTCGTTGGGATGGATCATCTAATGCGTCGATCAATTCTTCGACTGCGCCGTCGGCGCGAACACAGCAGAGCGACACGAGAGCCGCTGCGCGAACTTCTCCATCGGAATCCTCCATTGCCTGACGCAGGGCTGGCTCTGCCGCCGGACCAAATTCGCCCAGCGCGCCGGCAACTTCTCGACGGACCGCCGGAGCTTCGTCCTGCAACGCAGCGATAAGCGGTGGAAGAGCTTCGGATAACACGGTGGGCGTGGGTGGTGGCAATGAAATTTCTTCAACGATGGCACCCGGCGCTCGTACCGCTGAGACCATACCAAGGATTTTGGCGGCCTCGCCCCGGACACTGGCTTCGGGATCGTTTAGAGCGGCGATCAATTCGTGAACACCGCGATCCGGCTTTGCGGAACTGATCGCCATCATTGAGGCTGCGCGAATCGCGACATCCGCATCCCGCGTACAGTCGAGGATAGCAGGTCCTGCCTTGGAGACATCCGTTCCCTCGTTGGCCACGAGGCTAATTGCGAGCAACGCCCAGCGTCGACGGTGAAAATCCGGATCCCGCAGCGCCGTCGCCAACGGCATTACAGCAGACTCACCATTTTTTGCAATCGGCAGCAAGAGCCACTGCCCGATCTTACCTTCACCTTTCCCAAGGCCGTCAATCATGGCTGGCAACGCCGCCGGCCCCAACTGCGTCAATGCTGGTTGCGATTCTTCTGCCATCCGAAAGTAATCAGCGCGATCGCGGCCGGACCACTTTGCGGGTGTTTCGAGCATCCGATCGATCAGCTTTCGTGCCTCCATGTCGACTGCCGCAGGATCAGTCGGCTTGCCACCGCACCCGACGAGGACGGAAGCAATCACGAGTAGAGCAATGTATCGGCAATCACGCATCGTCTTCTCCTTGCGAGAGGCGCCAATCCCTCGTTTTCGCAGGTTCATTTTCGTGAGCAAACGCCTGGCAATTAGAGACGCTCTCAGATCTTGCCAGCCTGCCTTCCGTAGCTCTCTCCGTGTGAGGGAATTCTTAGAGACCAGAGACCAATTCGGCGGGCGGCATCCGCAGTTTTTTCAAAAAAAGTCGACGCTTTTTGCGAATACCCACGCCAAGTGGGAGGCTCTGTTGGAGAAGCGGTGAAAAACTGAGCCGTTGTCGCCTATGGTATCATATGAGGTGGTCCCTCGCAGCGAGTAGCCGAGTTGCAGGTTCAAATGGGACTCCAAACAGGGCGAGCCGAGGGCAAATTGACAAATGAAGCCTGTAATTCTCATCGCTGGGATTGTTTTTGAAAGGCTGCTCGAACTCGAGTCCTTGTGGGCAGTGTTGGCAACGCTGCTCGGAATGTTCCGCGCCTTCGGCACCATTTCGCGGAGTGACTCTACTCCGAAAGCAAATGAGTTTGCCGACGGCGTCGGATTGGCTATGAATGCCACGGTCGTTGGCTGCATCGCATCGCCGTTCGGCATCGTCATCATATTTGTGAGCGCCGTGGCACTCTACAGACTTGGTAAGAAGTAGTGCATCCTTTTGAATCGGGGCACGGATCAATGAGCCGCGTGAATCTGAATTATCGCCGAAAATCGGCATTACTGGTAATCGGGCTGTTTGTCTTTTCACTAATGCTGCCAGCATGTACTTTCAATGCAGCAACAATCCACAAGACCAACGTGCAATGGGGAGCGGGGCTGTTTGTATCAAGCTTCTTCTCAATTTTCGCACTTTCACCAGTGGGACTGACGCACATTGCTCTTCTTGTGGGGTTGCATGCGCAGTTTCGCGGTGGATGGAGAAAAGCGGTTTTCGCCGGCGTTGCCACCTTCTTGCTGGCGTCTTCTTCCTTTCAATTTTATGAACCGGCCGCGCAGCCAATCCCCTGGAACCACATGACGGGTTCTGATCAAACAAAATTCCGGATCACTAAACTATTGCCCGGATTTTATTGTTGGTGGTCATGTGGGTTGGTATTGGTCGGAGCGGGAACGATCGGAATGCTGCGGTCTCGCGCAAAAGACCTGGAAGTAAATACTTTGTATGAAGAGGCGATGGATCCTGTCGATTCGATCGAGATCAATCGGTCCGAATTTGGCTGGCGAGTCTGCTGGACAGTGGCAGGACTGGCAGTGGTATTCGTCCTCTGGGAGTATCACCGGTACGGCCCCCGAAATTCTGAAACCGTGATCCTATACTTTGATAGGATGTCGTTCATATCGAAAGATGGTGACAGCAACTTCAAATACTTGGTGATAAATCCGGAATCATGGGTGCCTCCGGAATGGCGTGCTTCAACCAGGCGATCCCGACCCGATCTCTATTTACGTTTGGACGGCAAGACCGTGTTGTTTATCCCGGATGTGACGAAGGACGAATTACAGGAACACTTCGAGCATCACAACATGGAAAAGCAGTTGGTCGGAGAAGCAGAAACAGAATCCCAAGAAAAGCCGCCTGAAGAAACCGTTCGTTCTCTGTCCCAAAGTAGTGTCTTTGTTCGAAACTATCAGCGTAAAACGGTTGCGTACCTGGGGTACTATGGGCACCAGGCGACCAGCATTAAATTTGGCGACGAGTATGGGGAAGTCTCTGATCCGGCTTTAAATCGGCAGTCAGCCGGATGGCCCCTTCAATAGTTTTCCGCTGTCACGCAAGCAAATCATCAAGTTGTTCGGCAAGCCCATAAATGTGGAGTCCTCCTCGACTGGGCAGTCGACCGTGAGGCACTAGTTGAAGCTGGCGGAACAAATGATGTGATGTTCTCAGCGAAATAGCGGACACGTTTCCTCTCTACGAGCCTGGGACAATCAATGTTCGAGTTTCGAGGTGGAGAACAATCAGATCGGTCTACAACTGGTCGCGTTGCCATTTTGGCGTTGGTCGTCACAATTGTCACCATTGGTCTGGCGGTGACTTCGTTTCTGATCGACCCGTGGACGGGCGAGTCATCCGAAACTTTGGTGCTGCTGTGGTGCGTCACCGTACCCCTCGCTTTGAGAGGATTTCCATTTTTACTTGGGACGATTATTGGGAATAACCTTTGTGGGAACAGTCTGCACTGCGGCTTCAATGCCGCTCTGGGATTTCTTTGTCAGTATGGTATCACCTTCGGAATCTGCTGGAGTATTATCAACGGTGGTCTAACAAAGCGATGACAAGACCATCGGAACAATGGATGACGGTGCAGCAGATTTTCAACACATGACACAACTGGTGAAGCTTCCGCATGACAGAATTCAGGAAATGTCCGGACTGTGGAATCCCGATTCCTGCGGGGGCTCCCGACAGAATCTGTCCTCGCTGTTTACTTCAGGTGGGTGTGGACACCGCGTTGGAGAACACACTGGTTGAGGAGACAATTGTCGCAGAGGTCGTTGCGACGGACGATCCTGCCGCGTTCTCAATAATGATTTCGAAGAATCGTCCAGAGAAAACGGCCTTGCATCTGAGTGGTGAGACGAAGTATTTCGGTGATTATGAGCTACTTCACGAAATCGCTCGCGGTGGGATGGGCGTTGTCTACAAGGCTCGGCAAGTCGGTCTGAACCGCGTTATTGCTCTGAAGATGATTCTCTCCGGTCAGTTCGCCGGAGAGGCGGACGTCGAGCGGTTTTATAAGGAGGCAGAAGCAGCAGCACACCTTGATCATGTCGGAATCGTCCCTGTCTTCGAAGTCGGTGAACATGAGGGACATCATTACTTTTCCATGGGGCTCGTCGAAGGAGATTCACTCGCAACCCGGCTCAAGACAGGACCAATGCCATTCCGAGTGGCGGCCGAAATTGTGCGTCAAGTCGCACTCGCAATTCAATACGCTCACGACCGGGGCGTCATTCATCGCGACCTGAAACCTGCCAACATTCTTCTCACAGTTGATGGAATCCCCAAAGTCACCGACTTTGGTCTCGCGAAACTTTCTGAAGGGGATTCAGGTTTGACCGGGACCGGTCAGGTTTTGGGGACTCCCTCCTTCATGCCGCCCGAACAAGCTGGCGGCGGTCGAGTCGGTCGTGAGGCCGATATCTATTCTTTGGGGGCGATTCTTTACTGTCTGTTAACAGGGCATCCGCCGTTTCAGGCTGCCAGTGTCCTCGAAACACTCAAGCGAGTGATCGAACAAGATCCGGTCGCGCCGCGATTATTGAACGTCGCAATCCCTCCGGACCTGGAAACAATCAGCTTAAAATGCCTTGAGAAAGATCCTCTGCAGCGCTACAGCTCTGCGGACCAGCTTGCCAAAGAACTTCAACGCTATCTGGATGGCGAACCGATTCTCGCTCGCCCAGTGAGTGTCTTTGAACGCTCATGGAGATGGGCGAAGCGGAAGCCGGTGCTCGCGGGGTTCTGGTTGTCCTTGGTGACACTGTTGTTGACCTTCGCTATCGGCGGACCATGGATGGCAATCCAACAACGGTCTCTGACGCAGCAGGCTCGTGACGCCTACGAAAAACAAATTCTCGCCCAAATCGAATCGCTGTTGCAGGCGAATTCAGAAGCGGTGCCGACGATCCTTGCGACATTCGAAGATTCATCTGATGTCTATCGTCCACGACTGGAAAAAATGTGGTCGCAAAATTCGCTGACACCCACCGGTCGAACGCGGCTGGCATTGGCATTGATGCCACAATACGAAGCGGCAGCTCATCTGGAACAGCAACTTTTGACGGCGTCGGTCGAAGACTTCCTGGTCATTCGTTCCGCCCTTGCGGACCGAGTCCCGCAGTTGATCCCCGACCTTTGGAATTCGATGGATGATGCTGAAACAGCGTCGCCGCAACAACTCCGCGCTGCTGCGGCTCTGGCCGACTATGCTCCCAACGATCCAAAGTGGGCGATCCACAACTCCATCGTGGTCGATCGACTTCTCGAATTGAACCCATTGCTGGCCTCACGATGGGTGGAGGCTTTCAGGCCAGCCAAACACCAGTTGGTGCCACCACTGCAACAGGTCTTCATGAAACGAAGCGGCGATTCCGCGAAACGATTCCTGGCCACAAGCATTTTGGCCGACTACGCAGAGGGCAACGTTGAACTGCTCGTCGAACTCACCCTTGTTGCAGAAGACTGGCAGTTTAAAAATCTTTTCGGTGCGTTGAACACCAACCGAACCACCGCGATTCAGGCTCTGCGGTCGAAGCTGGAACAAGAATTGCAGATTCATGAGAAAGCCTCTACGGAGAAATTTTCAAACTGTGTGATTGCCTTATGTCGCCTGGGAGAATGCGACTCGGTCTGGCCGCTATTGGAACTACATCCGGATCCATCACTGAGAACCGAGCTCATCCACCAGATGGCGCAACTCGAACTCGAACCGCAGATCATTTTTGAACAAATCGCAAACGATGCGAACCCGTCGATTCAACAGGCGCTGCTGTTGTCACTTGGCGAATATGAACCCAGCGGCCTCCCAGCAGAATTCGTCAAGCCCAACTTCCCCAGAAGTGTAACAAAGCGCGACCGACCGAAAAAAGTTCGCCGTGTTTTGGGATCTGAAATTCGAAAACAGCCGTGTTTTGAAATCTGAAACGCGATGTAGTGAGAAGAAGATATCTGGCGGGCACAAAAACGGGCCATAAGATCCCGGCCATGTTTATCCGACAGCACTTCAAAGAAGAAAACGGACAGCGAACAGCGTACTGGGCGCTCGTCGAATCTTATCGAACCAGGCGAGGCCCTCGGCAGCGGGTTGTGGCGTGGCTTGGGAAGCTCGACGAAGCCGGGCGGCTTGGGGTCAGGCAGGCCATCGACAGCACGGACACGGCCACAGGTCTGCAGGACAAATCCACGCGCGGCCATGACCGTCAGCAGTTACTCTTCAACGATGATGAGAACACTACGAAGCCGCGATGGGAAGAAGTCAATGTCGCCGGTGTCCGCGTCGAGAACACGCGGCAGTTTGGAGGACCGTGGCTCGCGCTGCATCTGATTCGCATGCTGCAGCTCGACACGTTTTTGCAGAAGGCAATCCCGGAAGGACGTGAACAGGTTCCGTGGGACGTCAGTTCGCTCATCCTCATCATTGCGAGACTGCTCAAACCTTCCAGCGAACTTTACATCGCCGAACAATGGTATCCGAAAACTGCCTTGCCGGATCTGCTGGGTGTGCCAGCAAAACAGGTCGATGACAACCGGCTCTATCGAACTCTCGATGTGGTGCTGCCGCTTAAAGAGGCGCTGGAAATTCATCTCAAGCAGCGTGCGGGCGACCTGTTTGAACTTGAATACGACCTGTTGATGTACGACGTCACCAGCACGTTTTTCGAAGGCCGGGCCGACTTCCCTCTGGCGCAGCGCGGTTACTCGCGAGACCAACGCGGCGACTGCAAGCAGGTGTGCATTGCGCTCGTGGTTTCACGCTGCGGCATGCCGCTGGGGTACGAAGTTTTCGCGGGCAACACGGCCGATGTGACGACGGTGGAACACGTGGTGGAAACGATGGAACGCCGCTATGGCAAGAGCCAGCGCATCTGGGTGATGGACCGTGGCATGGTGAGCGAAGACAACATCAAATTTCTTCGCGACGGCGGTCGTCGCTACATCATCGGGACTCCGAAAGCGACGCTGAAGAAGTTCGAACAGGAGATTCTCAAAGACGACTGGCATGCGATCCGCGATGGTCTTGAAGTAAAGATCGTGCCGTGGCCAAAGGACGATGATGACGATGAGTCCGGCGCTGAGCCTGTCGCGGCAACGACCAATGCGAACGGTGATGCTGCTGTGTCTGAACAAGATCCGGCACCGGAGACATTCATCCTGTGTCGCAGTCGTGATCGATCGAAGAAGGAAGAAGCGATGACGCAGCGTTTCGAAACGAAGATCGAAGAGGCGCTGGTTCGTATGAAGGCTGGTTGCGAAAAAAAGAACCGCGACGTTCAGAAAGTGGAGCGGCAGATCGGTCGACTTCTTGCAAAGAACAGCCGGGCTGCAAAACTCTTCGACATCAAAGTCTCAAAGGCCGAGAGCGGTGTCGCAATTGTTGAATGGTCAAAGGTCGATGGCTCTCGCAACTGGGCCACGTTAAGCGCCGGCTGTTACCTGCTTCGCACGAACGTCTCAGGCTGGTCCGACGAAGAACTGTGGAAGGCATACATCCAGCTGACAGAAGCCGAGGCCGCGTTTCGAATTCAGAAAAGTGATCTGTCGATTCGTCCGATCTGGCATCAGAAAGAGGATCGTGTGCTGGCTCACATTTTTGTGTGCTTCATCGCTTACGTGCTGTGGAAATCGCTCGGTCAACTTTGCATAAAAGCGGGTCTCGGCAACGAGCCCCGCCGTGTGCTGGACGAACTGTCCGAGATCCATTCGATGGATGTCGTCCTGCCGACAAAATCTGGTCTGGAGATCCGCACTCGCTGCGTTTCAAAACCGACTGATCACCAACAAATCCTGCTCGATAAACTGGGCCTGAATCTGCCGACAAAAATCAATTTGAAACCAATGTAGTGAGAAAAAACACCCCAAAACTCACGAAAACACAGTGCTTTTTCAACGAGTTGGGGAAGTTGGGTTAGAAATCGCGGTCTATCCAATGAGAGCGAAACTGGGGAGGTGGAGGAGATAGAAGTTGGCGATAAAGCGTGTCAGCCCAATGGGCTTCAAGAGATTAGCCGGTGGTGGTGGTGGCGCGGCGCTGACCAGCGGCTAACCTCTAGTTGGACAGCGCCACTTTATGGGAAATCACAGTGTTTTTCAGTGTTGTAGACAACAAAGCACTGGTGCGATTCAGCCACGGCAGTGGCGGCAGCATGTAGCCGTGGGTGAAACCCACGGTCACGATTATTTTTATCCGCCAAAGCCCCGTTAGGGGCGACAGCAACCTGAGAAATACCATGCTGCCGCCCCTGCCGGGGCTTTGAAACCTCATCAATTCACTTCCGTGGGCTGACGCCCACGACTACAGGCTGTCGCCTTTCTGAGGCTGTCTTTTACAAGAGTTTCTTCAAAAAGTGGCGCTGTCCAGC
>JBBJME010000089.1:0-25668 GCA_037719765.1 Planctomycetaceae bacterium | reverse complement strand
AAATCACTAATTACGATCGGGAAGGGGTACGATGTTTGCCTCCACGTGCTGCTCATTGCGAGCAGCTTCACGCACGCCGTGCAGTCCACTTGACTTGCGTTTAGTCCGGCTCGGTGTCCGGGGCAAGTCGGCCTGCACGTCGTTCCTCTTGGCACGGTGTTCAATCTTTTCGGGCCACTTTCCTCGATCGACCAAACCAGCAAGCCCGAAGAACACAAACACAACCAGCGGGATCGGCTTTCGCTGCGCGCCACGCGCCGGCCACATCGCAGCCTGTCGCGTCCGTCCGCGCGGCGCAGTTCATTCTTCGGGCGGACTAGCGCCAAACAACTGTCGCATCATCGACGCCAGGCTGACCATGACAATCACTCCGTAGCCGACTGTCCACGGGACCGACTTGGATTCCGCCCAGGCGTACCAGGCACCGCCAGCCGCCATGAGAGCCACCGCAGCAGCAATCACGCCGATCACCGGTGATCTTTTCCTGGAAACCAAGCCCCAAAGTGTGAGGCCCAACACGGCGATCAATCCAGGGAAAATGACAGCGCTGGTGATATTCATGTTACGAGACTCCGTTTGAGGAAGGCGATCCCGGACACTCAATATCTGCCCCGTGTGCCCTTTGAGTTTCGGGACGGAAAGAGGTTTCCGTCCACTTCCACGGTTCCATATTCAACTCCGGTCGTCTGCGGCTTGCTCCACTGATGAAAGGATCATTTGCCCAATGGACCTGGGTCACGCAGGGTCCGGTGGAGTGGGTGACTTCGGGTCATCCGATCGTGCGCGGGAGACTGTGTGCCAGGTGCGCTGGCCGCACTGCGGACACTTTCTGAACGAACGCGGATTTCCGGTGGCCTTCCAGCGAATACCGCCCAACTCCCAGATCGATTGAGCGAAGCCGCACCGGCAGCGCATCATCCAGCGTCGCGAATCGGCCTCCATCGATTCTGCCCAGCTTCGCGGAAAGATCGCCACAAAGAATCTCTGGACCCAACTCTTCGGCTTCGTTTCATTCGTCGTTTCAGTCATGGCAAGTGCTCCGCGGGTTGGATGGTTCGGTCCTGGATTGATTTCTCTTTGCCCTCCGTGCCTCTGTGTTTCAAACACAGCATGAGACGCAGGTGCCACGCACCTTCATCAAGAAAACACACGATTTATCGCATTTTTTGCGATCTGTATACCATGTGATTGAAACGTTGTGGGCCGCCTGCTGATGTGTCGTGGACATGCAGCGTCGATGCTTGAAGAATCAAGCGTCGTTTCATCGCCGCTGTTATGGCACGGCTTTCATCGAATAGAATCCTTCTACAGGCCATAGTGCCTCTTCAGTCGCCGCGGATTCGTTGACTCCGATCTCGTACACGAATCCAGCTTTCAACGGTTGCAGATGAAGAACTGCAGTCATGCGATCATCGGATAAATTCACGGCCATTGGAGTGAGCGTATGACGTTCTGAATCGGGCGTGGCGTAGCTGCCGCTCCAGTGCCGTGTATATCCCTGAACCGACCAGGTTGCCGCATGACTCATCAGAGCCGCGTTCCTGGGCGGCTTGAAGAACGTGACTTCAAAACCCGCCGCTGTCGCTCGGATTTCGCGAATTCCGTTTGGCATCGTCGTGTCCGAGGTCAGCCGTTCGATACTGCCGGTGTTCGCGCCACCCTGCCAACCGCTGTCCCAAATGCTTCCAATATATAACGCTCCGTCAGGACCAATGGCAGAAGCCACGGGCCCGACAAAATTGCCGCCTCCACCAGGCTGATCTGGCCGGCTGAAGCGATAACATGCGCCCTGCTGAACACCGTTGACTTCCTGAATCGTGAAACGAATGAGACATCGCGTATCGTACTCGCAGGCAATCCCGTGTCCTGCCAGGTCCGGATTCGAAAAATCTTCGGGGAGAAACAGAATGCTGTTCACGCTTCGCGTCCATGGATGCGGAATCATCAACGCAGTCGATTCCGGCGACTCGCCCGTCGCCACTTCGTGGCGTGAGGGAACGCCGTAGTGTTTTCCAAACATCACATGATTGATCTCATTGAACGTGTTCTGCACACCCTGATTATCCGTTGCGAACAGGTTCTGATTCCGATCAAAGGCCAGCCCCATTGGGAATCGGAATGCCGTTGCGATCGGCGATATACTCCCGGTGGAATCGATCTTCAGGATCGTGCCACGCCAGCGGTCATTGTCGGCAGGTCGTTTGTTTTGTGAATAGTCACTGCCCAGGCCGACGAGCAGATTTCCGCTGCGATCACGCACCAGAGCCGTCGTCCAGTCGTGATAGTCATCGGTGAAACCCCAGCCGGATGCGACGACGTCGAACTCATCCGCGCGTCCGTCGCTGTTCGAATCCCGCAACCGCAGCACCTCTGGTTTGTGAGCGACAAGAATGGCGTCCCCGTCCACCTGAATTCCGTACGGAGCAGAAAGCCCGTCGGCAAAGAGCGACATGGAATCCGGCAGTGCGTCGCCGTCGGTATCCCTCAAAATCCACACGTCTCCCTTGAGCGACGTCATGATCATGCGACCGTCCGCCAGCCATGCCATTCCAGTCGGCATGATGGCGGATCCGATCGGCAGCCGTCGGCCCTGAAATCCGGGGACCGCGGTGATGACATCGGAGACACTGGACAGTTTGGCCACGGGTGGCGGGGACAGGACGTACGGCGTGACGTCAGACAGATACTCAATGGTTGCGCTCTCGCCTTTTTCGAGGCGTGGGACATCCTGCAATACAGCGCGATGGTCCTGCAAAACGAACGAGACATTCCACGGAATTTCGCCACGTGATTTCTGCACCGCTTCCGAGTCGAGCTGCAATGCGTATGGCACAGGGCAGTCCTCCACCACAATATTCCAGCTCCAGCCGGAGCGATCATGTTCGGCGGGAATTGGCTTCAGTTCGAAACCCAGAACCGTCGGAATCAACGGTCGATCAGGATTATTCCACGCAGTAATCGGCGAATGAGTCGGCAATTCACGATCCGGTTTTCCATCGGCGTGGTTCGGGTCAAAATGAAATCGCACGCGAAGCGTTACCGTCTCACCACTGACGCGGTACGATAACAATTCAGCCTGACGACGTTCATCGATCACCGGAAGCATGAGTCCCGAATCGGATTCGTCGGTGTTCACAAGCCTCAGAAACGCACGATCACCCTTCCCCTGGAGCAGCGTCACGCCGGCCATGTCCCAGTACCAGCTTTTTCCCTCCGTGCGTTGCCGGGCAAATTCACCGATTGTCCACTGTCGCAACTGCATCGTATCAAGATCCAGCAGCAGGTTGTGTCCGTTGTCAAACCCCACCGCAAAGGCACGTGCGACACCGTCGCGTTCCTGAGCGTTGCCAATCGTGAAGACATCACGAATCACTCGAGGAGGATCGCCAGGTGAAAGTGTGACGAATTGTTCGTAGCGACTGACAACAGTCGGTGGCGAAAACTTCGGATCGGCCAAAGCCTTCCAGAGCACCGCGACCTGTTGTGAGAGCGATTCTTCCAGCACGCCGCTGACAGGCTTTCGAATCGCTGGCATCTCGATTCCTGGCACCACACGAATTGGATTGCGCATCCATCGCATGAAGTAGCGTGATCGCACTCGCTGTCCCATCGTCATAATATCTGAACCGCGTGTCCCCATCGCAACATTCCTCGGCTCGTATGGACCGGCCGTGTGACAGGCGATGCAGTTGAAACCGCCGGCACCGACGAGTTGGTTTCCAATCAGGAGTTCATCGGCCGTGGCAATTACGGGATGTTGCGGGTCAAGTTGTGTAAACAATTCCGGGCGAGCAATGTCAGCAGATTCGGGGACGCGGTCGGAACCGACAAAGTAACGCACGATGCCCCTGCGATCTTCCTGCGACAATTCAAATCGCGGCATCCGAACGAGCAACCAGGGAAGGCGACGTTCCTTCTGTTCGCCCGCCACGGCTCGGAGCAGGTAATCGTCCTGGAGTCGGTCGCCGACAGCCGTCAGTGGCGGTGGAATCAGCGTCTGACTTTGTCCGCGGAGATCGTCACGCCTGGCTTCGATCGTGCTCGCCATCGCGGACAAGCCAGCCTGCAGATCGCGATCGTGGCAGGCAATGCATCCGTTGCGATGCAGGAGCAGTTCTCCCCGCGCGAATTCCGCAGACAACGGCAGATCGGCGTTTAGTGTTACCAGCCAGCTTCGGATCTGGCCTCGTTGATTCTCATTCAGCTGGAATCGCGGCAATCGCATTTCGTCAGCCTCTGCCGTTTGTGATCTCTCGGCAATACAGCTGTGCCCGCGACCGCTTTTCGCATCGGCAACTGGACGAAGTCTGCTGGCTTTCGATGCCTCAAGCCCGGCAATCCGATGACAGCTGGCGCAGTTCGCTTTCGTGACCAACTCGCGGCCGCGCACGATGGCCGCGGCGTCTGAAGTCTTCACTTTGCCGGAATCTCCTGATTCCGTCGTCCCCTTCACAGTCTCCTGCATCAGAGCTGCGACGACTTGTCTTTGTTCGTCCTCCGAAAGCGTGAACACGGGCATCCGATGATCGGAATTGATCGCCTGGGGTGTCTTCAACCATGTCGTCAACCACGCAGCAGTACGGCGTGCGGTGACGCTCGAAAGATCGGGACCATGATAGGGAGCTGCTTGAGGTTCAAATCCGCCTGGTAACTGCGACATCGCATGACACGCCGCACAGCCGGTTGTCAGCAACAGCTTTTGCCCTGCATCGACATCCTCTGACTTGAACTTCTTCACGGTCTCGATGCCATTGTCGCTGGTTTCCGACGCATCGACCAGAAACGCAGCGACATCCTGAGCCTCTGATTCCGAAAACCCAAACGCGGGCATAGCGCTCCAGGCACCGACAGACTCGGGGTGTGAAAGTCGGCGCACGATGTCGGCATTCGAAGTGTTGCCACGCAGTCGCAGCAAACTGGGGGCTTTGAGCGTCGGCAATTCGCCGATCCCCGTGTGGCAGGCTGCGCAGCGGAGCGCATCGACAAGCCTCCTCCCGTGCTGTGGATCAGACGTGTCATTTTCCGCGACATGAGTCAGCGCATCCGCCGGAAGTGGTTCGAGCGTAAACTCCGGTGACGACCAGAATAACTGCATCCTGAAGTCTCGCAGAGCATTGGTATCCGCTTGCGAGCCGTCTCGTACTCAACCTGAATCCGATGATCGCCAGCCGAAAGATCCACGCGGTGCCGGAAGCAAAGACATTCGCCCCTTCCGCTGCCAGGACAACATGATCATCGACAGAAACTTACACGCTCCCCGACACCTGGGCATGGAACGTATGACGCTCGGGCGTGCGAACGAGTAAACTCCCGGACCAGATCACAGATTGCACGTCATTGACGCGACTATCAATACGAGAATCTGTCCAGTCAAAACTCAACCGCCGATCAATCCTCGTGACTGAAAGTTGCCCGTCAGAAACCACACAATGCAGCCCGGGCAGCATGTTCGCTTCGTCGGCTGCAGCGTTTGCAGAGCTGCCACCGATCATGACAGGTATCCACAGCATGAGGACACAGAATCGGTTCGATTCGGGATTCCTGATACACTGCATTTGTCACCGCTTTTCGCAAAACAAGTTCTTAACCCGGCAAATTAATTCGTACTGTATCCAACGAAGTCTAAACAGTGTGTTGGTTCAGGGGTAACTGAAACAGGGAAATCGACGTGACAAGCGACTCGTCACCTGGTAGACTCAGTCGTTGCGTTGAGTGCCCGATTGATTCCGCAGATTTGCGCCCAATCCTCGAGGCGGAAAAGTTCGAGGCGCGACCTATACTTCGCGCGGTCATGAGTGAGAGAATTGGCGAGCGGCATGCGTCAGCTTGCCGGTACAAAAACGAAGTACCGGAGGGCTCACGCCGCTCCGCTCGCCGGACTCATTTCTGACCGCGCGAAGCATGTGCCTTTGGAATATCGTGTCCAGATCATCCAGCAAGGTGCCGTTCCATGCCAATATGTCCAATCTGTGAAAAGAATGTATCCCTCTTTCATTGGGATATTTTTGGCGGAAGTTGCACGGCCTGCACGGGGATTGACACGGACTCGCTCGAAGAAATCCTTTCTCAGGAATGCGGGCAATGCAATGGTCGAAACACGTTCGCTACGACTGCACCAGCACTGGCATATACCAGGACGAAGAATGGTGTAGTCCCCTCGAAGACTGCTCCGGGGCTGTTTCTGATCGGTTGCTCGGATTGCGGTCATGCCTGGTTCAGGTTTAATGCAGCAGGTGCCGCAAGTATAGCCACTGCGCCGGGGTGGGTTGGAAAAGCCCAACTCAAAAAGCGTCGTGGTGAAACTTCAATTGAATGCCCGAAATGTGGACAGTCGATCGACTTGACACCTCCATCCGGTATTCGCATATCTGAAGAAGAGCCCTGGCGAATCTACTGTGAACGTTGCAATGAAGAAATTTATCATGCCTTGTGATGCAAATGATGGAGATTTTGTTTTCCTGAGAAGCTTTCTCTCATCCGGTGAGCGGGGACGTCAGTTCCCTGATTGTGTTTGCCACTGAGGCTCCATGCACTGCCACGAACCTCACGACGTCGCGTGAGGAGCACAATTTGGTTGCGGGCGAAGCCTGCGCCAAGTTTATGCGATGGAATGCCGTTTGATCGCCCGTTGCAAATTTGATGAAGAAGTCGTCCCACAGCCTCGAAAAAACAGGCTCACTGCGGTTATTGTATTAGCATTCGCGCTAGGAGCAATTGAACTGATTCACCCCCACCTCGACGCGTAACAAAGAGAATCTCAAACACAAAGATCGATCGTGCCGAATCCTTTCACGCTCTCAACATACGACGGCATGAACGCAACGGTCATGGGCCTGGGGCGATTCGCGGGTGGTGTCGCAGCGGCCAGATTTCTCACTGAGCACGGTGCAGTCGTCACGGTCAACGACCTTCGCAGCCCCGAAGATCTGGCAGATTCCCTTAAGCTTTTGTCGGATCTGCCGATCGCACGACTTGCGCTGGGTGGTCATCCGGACGATGTACTTGATGATTGCCAAATGCTGGTCGTCAATCCCGCAGTGCGGCCCGATCATCCACTCGTGGCTCTGGCGAAATCCAGACAGATCGATGTGACAACAGAGATCGAACTGTTCCTGCGTCACAGTTCTGCATCTGTGATTGCCGTCACGGGCAGCAATGGGAAATCCACCACGACAGCACTGATTCATCATTTGCTCCTGCACGCAAATCCTGATTTCGAAGGCAAAGTCTGGCTCGGAGGAAATATCGGAATCAGTCTGCTGGATCAGGTGCATCTGATTCAGCCACAGGACATTGTCGTCCTGGAATTGAGCAGCTTTCAGTTGCACCTGCTGGGCCAAAAACGGTTCCGCCCAGGTATTGCCGTGCTGACAAACTTCTCGCCCAATCATCTGGACTGGCATGGATCGGAAGCGGACTACCGCAGAGCAAAACAGGCAATTTTTGACGCACAGACCTCAGACGATGCCGCCATCATTCCCGATGATTCACATTCCGAAAACCGCTCACATGATTCGGCATGGCGCGTTCGCGGAGGCCGGTTGCATTTTGGATTAACGGATCGCGGCGAGGAAGGAGCTTTCCTCGAAGGCGGAATGTTGATCCTGAGAAGCCACGTCTTTGAGGACGCCATTCGGTTCACTGTACCGCCACAACTTCCCGGTCAGCACAATCAACTCAACATCGCTGCCGCAGCATGTGCCGCATGGCTGGCTGGAGCCGACTCAACACAGTTTTCCTCAGCGCTGCAGACATTTCGGCCGCTGCCGCATCGCCTGCAGCTCGTCGCGGAACATGCCGGACGGCAGTTCTGGAACGATTCCATCGCCACAACACCGGAATCCGCTATTATGGCGCTGCACGTTTTTCCTGGACGCATTATCCTGCTGGCGGGCGGATATGACAAGGGCCAGAATCTCGCCGCTTTTGCGGTCGAGATTAAGTCATGTGTCGCGGCCGTGGTACTTATGGGGCAGACCGCACCCAACCTTTATCAAATGCTCACAAACGAACCGACTCAGCTGCAACTCAGAATTGCAACTGACTTTCGAGAGGCATTTCGGAGTGCAGTTGCGTTCAGCCAGCGAGGCGATATCGTTCTGCTTTCTCCGGGCTGTGCAAGCTACGGATGGTTTCAGGATTTTCGAGAACGCGGAGACCTTTTCTCTGCTCTGGCAAGGGATTGGAGCCCGGACGCATGACTCAACGATTGTTCAGCATCACAGCACAGATCACGCTGCTTTGCATTCTGACGTGCGTCGGATGCGGTCAAGTCGAACAGCAATCAAAACTGACGGCCGCTGAGCAGGCACGTCGCGCGGCTAAGAACGACAGGACAACCCTGCGTGCGGACCCCAAGGCACTTCGCAAGCAATTGGGTGCCAACGAGATGGCCAAGTTTCTGGTTGAAGGAAACGACGTCGTTGAAGCCAATTTGTTTCGTTCGGGGCTTCGGTCTGTCGAACCGCTCAAGGGCCTTCCGTTACGAGGCCTCGATCTTGGCTTCACCTACGTGTCAGATCTTTCGCCACTGAGCGGCATGCCACTCGAAAGCCTGGTTCTTGAAAACACGAGCGTTGCCGATCTGTCGCCGCTGAAAGGGATGCCTTTAAAGGTATTGAAAATCCAGAACACCAAAGTCACCGATTTCAGTTTTCTGGATGGCATGCGGCTGACCCACTTCAACGTCCTGAATTTGCCGTTCAGCGACCTGCATGCCGTTCGAGACATGCCTTTGAATACGCTGTGGCTGACCGGTTCAAAAGTCACCGATCTGACGGCGTTGTCCGGTTCCAGAATTGTGAGTCTGGACATTGAACGCACAGAGGTTAGTGATCTCTCCTCCCTGGCGACAATGTCTGGCCTGAAGCGACTGAATATCGCCGCGACGCCGGTGACGGACTTGAGTCCTCTGGCGAATCTCAGCCTGGAACGCATCGTACTTTCGCCGGAGCGAATTCACACTGGAATTGACGCGATTCGCAAGATGAAGAGCCTTGTCTATATTCAAACGTCGGTTGATCAGAATCTGACGGCCGACGAATTCTGGAAAAGATTTGACCTCGGAATCTGGGATGATTCCAGACAGTCATCCGAGACTGTCCCCAATTCTCCTGAAGTAACGCCTGCCGCCGCCGAAACAACGTCCAGTGAACCTGAAATCAAGACACCGTGATGTCTACGAGGAAATCGTGAGTCAACAAGTCGTCAGACAAATCATTGCCAACGTCGAATCAGCGGTGCTCGGCAAATCTTCCATCGTGCGATTGTCCGTGGTCACACTCCTGGCCGGTGGCCACATCTTGCTGGAAGACGCTCCGGGACTTGGAAAAACCTCGCTGGCAAGAGCCCTCGCGAAGACACTGGGATGCGGTTTCACGCGAATGCAGTTCACTCCCGACCTGCTGCCCAGCGATATTTTAGGTGGCAACGTCTACCGACCAGGGACTGGGGACTTCGAATTCCGTGCCGGCCCGATCTTCACCAACGTCCTCCTCGCGGATGAAATTAATCGGACAACTCCCCGAACGCAAAGCGCGCTGCTGGAAGCGATGAGTGAACGTCAGGTATCGATTGATGGCACGACGCACAAACTTCCTGATCCGTTTCTGGTGATCGCCACGCAGAACCCGTTTGAATTTGAAGGAACGTATCCGCTCCCGGAGAATCAACTGGATCGATTTATGATGTGCCTGAGCATTGGTTATCCCGATCGCAAATCGGAACTGGAGATTCTGAACCGACATCGCGACGGTCAACCCGTCGATGCGCTGACCGCGTCCGCCACGGCTGCTCAGGTGCAGGACCTGCAGCGTCAGGTTCAGGCAGTCAATGTCGAACCGTCGCTGGCGGAGTACATTCTGGAGATGATCGAACGTACGCGGGCGAACAGTGAGTTGACACTTGGCGTGAGTACGCGCGGCGCGCTGACGTGGTATCGTGCCGCCCAGGCGATGGCCCTGGTTTCAGAACGGAACTTTGTGATTCCCGATGACATCAAGGAAACCGCTTTGCCGGTACTCGCACACCGCGTGGTGTGCCGAGGTGCGTTGCGGGAAGGTCATCGCCAGCGCGCATCCCAGATCCTCCGGATGATTATTGACAGCGTCGCGGTGCCATCGTGACAAACACGCAGACGCCATCGACGCACTCAGGCCGCCTCATCGTCGATCACGGTTCACGGCGAACGGAAAGCAACGAAATGCTGCATCAGGCAGTCGCGCGCTTTGCCGCTGATTCGAAGTACGCGATTGTTGAACCCGCTCACATGGAACTGGCAGAACCCTCAATCGCCACAGCCTTCGATCGCTGCGTCGAGCGCGGTGCGGAACGGGTGATTGTGTTTCCCTATCTCCTGTCCCCGGGTCGGCACTGGACTCATGATATCCCCGCGCTCGTGGCGCAGGCCGCGCAGAAGCATCCCGCGGTCGAATGGCTGGTCACAGCCCCGTTCGGACTGCATCCTGGCATGAATGCGATCATCACCGATCGCATCGAACGCTGCCTGCAACACGCATTCGATATCCACGAACATCAATCTTCTGCCGAATGCGATGTCTGTAAAGGCACTTCAGGATGCCGGTTCGCAACCGACAAGTCACGAGTACCAAATTCAACAGCCTGAGTGGAAACGGCTCCTCGAGCGATTCAACATGTCGCTACACACAATCATGACTCGTCGTTGAAACGGAGGGCAGCGGGAATCGTAGCCTCAGTGAGGACAGGTCAGCAGTTCCTGATCGGCATTCTCAGGAAGTCGGCTACAAATCAATCGTCTTCCCAGCGTGCAGGATTCGAATCCGGTGTGCAGCAAGTGAATCTGCATTCCCGTCGTTGCCTGCAGAGATGTTTTCAAAGCAGGCCCACATCACAGCGTCATGCTCAAACCAGAACAACGGGTCAGCGATAATCTGGCCGCTGTCGTTCACGATCGGTTCCTGGTGGATCTTGTGCAGCTTCCACAGATTCACCAGCCACGGACGGTGCTCTGTGCCGATCCTTTTCAGGATGTCGATCAAATCATCCTGGATGCTGCTCGATGCATCGATCGCGGGAGCGGCATTCTGCATTTCAATACAGTCGGAAATCGTGCCTGTCAGCTGCCGGGATGCCGATGAAGCGCCGTGGATTCCGTAGATGGCAAGGAGCGACCTCGCGCGAGTCATCGCGACGTAGAGACTGTTGGCGAGAATCTGGCCTTCGCCTGAGACAAACTGATCGACGCACGGTATCAGCACAACTTCCGACTCGTACCCTTTGAACGAATGAGATGTTGTCACGATCAGCGTGTTTGGCTGCCGTTCAAATGAACGACTTGTCTGAAACGACAGTTCAACTCCAATCTCGTCCATCTTCGGGCGCAGGCTGGACTCCATCACCTGTGCGGCCAGCTTGCCGTTATAGATCAGGCAAATGTCGTTCGGTGAGATGCCATCGACTTGAATCAGGTGTTTCAGATGCACGGCAATCCGATCGATTTCTTCACTGCGCTGTTTCAGGCAATGAAAGATCGGCTTCGGTCCATGCACCTGATTGTATCGAACTCGCAGCCATTCACGACCCAATCGTTCGCTGCGTTCAATCAGGCCCAGCGACAGAAGTTCATTATGTTCCGGACTGTCTGCACCTTTCGTCAGTTGATGCAGTACATTCACCGCCAGTTCCGTGACCGGAGTCGTCGAACGAAAACTTTCTCGCATGATAGTGGAACGGCCTCGCAGATCGACCCCAAGGTCCGACCAGATCGGCGTCTTTCGGCCGTAAATGTTCTGTGCGTTGTCGTAGAAGATATGAGCTGAGCGACTCATGGTATCATCGGGATCCTGCTGTTCAACAAGAGACAGCAGCAGCTTCAGCGTGGAAGGTCCCATGTCCTGAGCCTCATCAATGAACAGCGCCGAACATCGCGGCAACAGCTGAGCTGCATCCTGTCGATTCAGGAATTCTTCTGCCGCTCGATCATAGTCAAAGTCGAACGAATCCATCGACAACGCAGCCGCAGGCAGAATGCCGGAGAGTACCGATCGGACATGCAGCAGCTGGACCTTTTCCCAGGGAAATTCATGTTGGGCGAACAGGTCGCCGTCGGAAAGACTGTTCCATGCGGACTCAATGGATTCCCTCAACAGCTTATGCAGAGAGCTGTTCGCGTACACGGCCCAGATGGAAACATTTTTGTCAGCTTCCATCCGCTTCACCGTCCTCGCCAGCCAATTGCAGAGGACGACCGACTTCCGCTTCCCGCAACGCCTCGCACAAGTCGCGCCTTGCCATCGAGCTTCAGGTTGGTGAGTCGCTGCTGTTCCTGCGAAAGTACGGGCTTCATGACTTTGCGTGTCGCAAACTGCTCTCCGATGCCGCCGGAGGTTTTCGCACTCGTTCCATATTGTGCCGAGTTTTCTGACAGTACCTCTGACCTTGCATTTGCTCGACCCGGAGAACAAGCCCCGTCGATTTTCTCCCAGTGGCAGCCAGACTCATCCTGAATCAGCCGGGCAGGAGTCAACCGACGCAGCAGCGGCCTCAGATACGGCTCCTCCATTTCGCTGCGACTGGCCAGCACAATCACGGCCTCCCGAGCGCGGCTGATCGCCACGATGACGAGACGTTTACATTCATCAAAAGGCCAGTTGTAGCTGCCGGCGTTCACCGTATCGAAGATGACGATGTCTGCTTCGGAACCCTGCTGACTATGCACGGTCGATGCTTCCCAGTTCGCCAGCTCCCAGCGTGCAAACAGGTTTGAAATCACCTGAGCCTGTGCTTTGTACGGGGAAATGAAAAGTCCGTGCGCGTTTCTGACAGATGTGTCTGAGAAAAGCTTTTCGATAATGGAGGCGGTGATCGATCTCACCCAACTCTTATTGCCGGGCCCCCGTTCCGCCCGAATGGCAGCGAGTTCCGAATGTTCTGCGTCAAGCACGTACCAGACAGCTCGGGAAAAATCGGCGATGAACGGAGACAGGCTGGAGACTCGCTGCTGTGTTTCCTTCGCCGTTTTGAGATGCCCGCCATACTGAAAATCGGAGACCACGCGGCACACCTCCGGATGCATGCGTCGCTGTTCGGTCAGAACGTGGACAGCCTGCGGCGTTGCTTCCAGATCGTCGAGATGGCTGAGTCCGCTGCTGCCGAGCCACGTCTGCTGTCGCGTCGGCAGGATGCGCGACATGCGACTGATCGGAGCCAGCTGTTTTGAATCGCCCACGAGAACAATTCGTCGAGCCGCCAGCAGCGACAACGCCGCAATCGCTGCACGAGACATTAAGCCGGCTTCATCGATCAGAATTGTGGTGAACGGCGCTTCACCGTTTTCGATCAGCTGCTTCACAATTGGATCGTCAAGGAAACTCATGGCCTTGAAAGCCGTGGAAACAATCACGCGAACTTCAGGGGCAATGAACAGTTGCCTGCCTTGATCGTTGCTGCCAGCCCGCAGCTCTCCAATTCGTTTTCGTGTCGGCTTTTCTTCCCAGCCATCAAATGTCTGCAGTTGCTGAGCCAGACCATCGATCTGTTGCAGAACATCAGACTCAGACCCGCGCAGCATGGTCTCGAGGCCGTCGCTGGCAAATGCCTGAGGAGACGCCCCTTTGCCAATACGCAGCACGCTGCCGTCGTCAAGTTCCTGAGGTGCGGACTCCTTTGCCGCGTTCCCAATGGCAAGTGCAATCGCATCCGTGGCTCGATTGGTCGTGGACACCACAAGGATTCGTTCGCCGTGGTCTGCCAGTACTGCCGCGATCTGCTGGCCGGAGGTGTAAGTCTTTCCCGTTCCCGGAGGCCCCCAGAGAACAGTCCACGAATGCTGCCACCATTCGCTCAACTGTGGCAGGCCCGGTTCAAGCGGCCGGTCAATCGCCGGATGAATTCCTCCTTCAGCCGCGGCAAGTCGCTGAGGCAGGTTGTCTCTGATTGATGCGAAGGATATGCCGTTGTAGACCGCATCGAGACCTTCCAGAAACTCAAACGGTCTCACAAAAAATGAACCTGCCGTTGGCTTGGCTTCGGGGTTATCAAGTGCAATGAAGAGACATCCATTTCGCTCATCGACCTCCAGGATCTCGCCCGACCAGAGGATTTCATCTTCGTATTCCGCTTCCTCATAGGCCGCGTCAGAGAACTTTCCGTTGTCATCGAGCGACCTCGGGCGGAACGCTTTCGCTCCTTCCCACGTCCAGTCGAACTCGACGGAACCGCCCACATCAACCACATAGACAGTTCCGCGATCACGTTCGGCAAAAATGCTCACCTTGCGACAGCGAAGGCGTTTCCATTTCGAGCAGTCACGAAACTCCTGCCGCACCGCGACAGCTGCATCATCGAGAAGCTTTCGTTCCGCCTCGGGAAGTACGAACTCCACGGGAAATCGCGCCGGTACAAACACGGACGCGGCAAGCTGTACTTCGGAGTCGTGTTTTTCAGTGGTCTCTTCATTCATGAGGATGGCACTTCGCTGCATTCCCGGAGCATTCGGTCGTCAAGTCAGGCGGAGCCTCTGGACAGAGAACGACCATCGACCCCCGTCGGCCGCCGCTTGGTTTGACGACTGACGATGTGACCTTCGCGCCTTCAGGCGGAATAATCCATGTTGGACGAGCGTAACATGTCGGATGGGTCCAGGGCCATCGAGATTTCCGCGAAGTCTCGTGCGACCGACATCGACACAACCGCGTAACAGCTTGTGTGTCGCATAGGCAGATCGCGGCGATCTTCGCCGACAAGGGTTCTGCTTCCATGGGTCCAGGGGACTGTCGTTTTAAGCGTGGGATAAGCTTTCAGCTTGTCATTACTTCTGAAAAACAGAGCGTTTTCTTCAATTGATGCCAGGCTGGAAGCATGGCCCACGAAATCCCGACGAAAACGACAGTCCCCCAGTCCCGCTGGATTTCAACAAAATGTCGCCTTTGACGTTGCTGCCGTGGCACAGTGCAGATCGCAGTTGATCACTTGGTGATCTCACAGCAGTTTTACAATATCTGAATACAGTTTACACTATCTGTGAGGACGCAAAATTCCTTGCCACTTAAGGGGGACGGGATGGATTTTCGTCCTGGCTGAATTCAATGGAAATGCGATCGTTTTGGTGCATATCCCGCGATCATCAATTCCTGCTGACCGCCTGACTGGATGCGGCGTAGATTGCATCCATGTATAGATTCCGCAGTGTACTTGAGTTTTGTGTTGCATCATGGGGTGGTTCATGTGTCGTCTGTGAGGATCTTCGTAGAGTTTATTGACCCAAAGAAGAATCAATCGAGAAAGGGCATTCGATGAGTGCAGGTGCAAGTGCAGGTGCAGCGGCAGCAGCCGCAGTGGCGAAGGCGATCAAGGCCTCGGGCGCGATCGTACGGGTTGAGCCGGAAGACTTCCTGCGTATCCTCAGCCGTCAGCAGGAGCCTCTGGTCGTGCAGGCATCAGGTGGGTTTTTCAGTACCAGCTATCAGTACCTGTCGAGCTACAAGGGCCTTGCTTTCTTCACTAAGTCACCGTCCCCTTTGACCCTTCCCAGCGGCTGTGAAGTCATCCAGGCGCAGAAGATCTGGATTCCCGGTTGATTTGTCGAACTGCTTCACAAGAATTCGTGTTTCTCCGCTTTTGGCGCAGTGATGGCCAGATCACAAATCAGGCATGGGCTTCGCAAATGAGGACGCGGACTGGCATGCAGAACGACCGGAGGTTGGAGAAACTCTCCCTCAGTTCACGAGTCAGTGTTGTTTGGCTATAAATAGAATCCCTCGCCAGATTCAATGCCAACATTCGGAGACCCCGCAATGCTCCTTGACGGTCTAACGTTCAAGACGACTCACAGCAAATGCCTTTCCAAAGCCTCATTTGTCGGCATGCTGGTCCTGATGACGACAACATGTGTCGCCGCACAGATATCAAACGCCGGCACCGACGAAAACACTGCAACATCGGCTGAGCTTGGCCATTCGGATCTGAGTGTTTACCGCGCCGACGATGGAACGCTGAAACCGATTCGCACGACCGACGACTGGGCGCAGCGGCGAGAACAGATCATCGCAGGGGCTCAAGCCGCAATGGGGGCGATGCCGACGCTTGAGAATCTGCCGGCCTTTGATGTGAAGTTGACCGAAGACGTTCGGATTGGCGCTGTAAGGCGGCTGACGCTGACAATTGCTGTGGAAAATTCGGATCGACTCCCGCTGGATCTTTATCTTCCGGAATCGCTGGCTGATGCAGTCGATGCGAAAGACCTGCTGAATGCAGGATCGCCGTCGAAGCTGGCTGCGGTCGTGGCGCTGCATCCTACTGGCGCTGCAGGAAAACGTATCGTGGCGGGCGAAGGCGGGAAATCGGGACGACAATATGGTCTTGAACTGGCTCAACGCGGCTATGTGGTGATCGCGCCGGACTATCCATCGTTCGGACAATACGACAAATACGATTTCGAGCACGACAAGTACGTCTCCGGCACGATGAAAGGAATCGTCAACCATCGGCGTTGCGTCGATTTTCTGTCAGCGTTAAAGTTTGTGGACGCGGATCGCATTGGCGTCATCGGACATTCGCTGGGTGGACACAATGCGATTTTCCTTGGAGCGTTTGACGAACGAGTCAAAGTGATCGTCTCAAGTTGTGGCTGGTGTCCGTTCCATGACTACTACGGCGGCGATATCAAGGGCTGGACGAGCGACCGCTACATGCCGCGTCTGCGGGATGTTTATGAACTCAACCCGGACAAAGTTCCGTTTGATTTCTACGAATTGATTGCAGCTCTGGCCCCGCGCACGTTTGTCTCCGTATCGCCAGTTCGCGATGCCAACTTTGATGTCAACGGTGTCCGCAAAGCAATCCCCGTAGCGGGTTCCATCTATTCTCTGTTCAAAGCCCGCGAAGAGTTGATGCTGTTAATGCCGGATTGCGAACACGACTTTCCGACGGACATGCGCCTGCAGGCCTACAACGTGATTGATCGAGTCCTCAAACACACGCCGAATGATTTTGAGCCGGACTTTGCGGGAGAACTGCCACGAATCCCCGCCCGCTCTCCCGAAGAGGCAATGGCCTCGTTTCAGGTGATCGATGGCTTTGAGATGCAGCAGACTGCCGCAGAACCATTGCTGACGGATCCGGTGGCAATGTCCTTCGACGCTGACGGTCGGTTGTTTGTCGCTGAAATGAATGACTACTCGGAACAGGCAACGGAACATCTAGGCCGCGTGCGGATGCTCGAGGATTCTGACGGCGACGGACGATTCGATCAGAGTCACGTGTTTGCCACCGGCTTAAGCTGGCCCACGGCCATTATCTGCGCGAACGATGGCGTGTATGTCGCGGCCGCCCCGGACATCTTCTTTCTGAAAGATACCGACGGCGACATGAAAGCTGACGTGAATGAACTGGTCTTCACAGGTTTTGAACGATCCAATGTGCAGGGCCTGATCAACAGTTTTCATTGGGGACCGGACAATCGGATTTACGGTTCGGCGAGCACCGTGGGCGGTTCGATCACCAGCCCAAAACATCCGGATCGCGCGGCGTTACAGTGTCGCGGTCGTGATTTTTCGTTTGATTCGAAGACATTGGAACTGCGAGCGGAAACGGGTGGCGGTCAGCACGGTATGTGCTTCGACGATGGGGCCATCGCTTCGTGAGTGCCAACAGCGATCATGCACAAATGATTGTTTATCGCGACCAGTACCTGGCGCGTTCTCCGCGCCTTCTGCCGCCCCGGCACGTGTCAGCATTGCCGTAGATGGTGGTCAGGCACCGGTGTTTCGCATCAGCCCGGTCGAGCCGTGGCGGATTGTGAGAACCCGCCTGCGTGCGTCGGGGCTTTCAAAGGGAATTGTCGAAGGAGGCGGTCGTCCAGCGGGCTACTTCACAGGAGCAACCGGCATTACCATCTATCGCGGTGACGCATGGCCAGCCGACACCAAAGGTTTGGCCATTGTAGGCGACGTTGGCAGTAATATCGTGCATCGCAAAAAGCTAACGTCCGACGGAGTGATCTGGACAGCGAATCGCATGGACGAAGGCCGTGAACTGGTTGCGTCAGAGGACATCTGGTTTCGTCCGGTGCAGTTCGCGAATGCTCCTGACGGTTGCCTGCAGGTGCTCGACATGTATCGGGAAGTGATTGAGCATCCCGCGAGTCTTCCGCCGGAAATCAAGAAGCATCTGGATCTCACCAGCGGCCGCGATCGCGGGCGACTCTATCGAATCGCTCCGACAGGCTGGAAACCACGACCTGTGCCGCAGCTCAGCAAGGCCACAACTGCCGAACTGGTTGCCCTGCTGGAACATCCGAACGCGTGGCACCGCGATACCGCGTCACGGCTGCTCTTCGAGCGACAGGATGCCTCGGTAGCTGATGGAATTCGCCAACTGCTGAGGAACTCCACGTCGGGTTTGGGAAGGTTCCACGCGATTGGAAGTCTGGAAGGGTTGCATGCATTGAACGCGGACGACGTGATCGTGGGGCTCAGAGATTCGGTTGCCGGCGTTCGCGAACGAGCGGTCCTGGCGAGTGAAAGTTTTGCAACGTCCGTTGATGTTCTCACGGCGCTCGCGGCAATGACTGATGACGAGAACGCACGCGTCAGAATGCAACTGGCCTTTTCGCTGGGTGAGTTCCCGTCATCTGCCATGCGAAAGGAAGCATTACAGAATCTGCTGGCGAAATCGGGGCAGGATCGCTGGATTCGCACGGCGGTGTTTACATCGCTGGGTACCGAAGCAAGCGCCGCATTCGAATCGCTCGCAACCATCCGCGACGCTGCGCCGGCAGATGCCAGCGTGGCACTGACTGAACTGGCTGATCTGGTGGCGCGGAGAACGTCAGACGACACTGGCTGGGTTAAGGTTGCGGCTGTAATCGCCACACGGCGCGATGATCCTGCGATGCAGGTGAAGTTGCTGCAAGCAGTCTTCTCAGGAAATAAGGCGGCTCAAGGAAGTTCATCGTTTGCTCAGTTGATTGCAGATTTGCTTGAGTCCGCTCGCACAAATGCTGTTGACGCCAAACTGTCGGACGAGCAGCGGGCGGCGGCATTGATTACCTTCAGTTTGTCGTCCTTTTCCAAAGACGGTGAGTTGTTACTGAGTTCGCTTGAATCCGTTCAGCCGCCGACAGTGCAGGAGGCGGCGCTCGCGACACTGTTGCGGTTTTCCGACGAGCAAGTTGCGTTGCAACTGCTGGATCGCTGGGCGGGCTTGTCCCCGAAACTGGCCGAACACGTGCGGGATGGACTCCTGGGACGCACGTCATGGGCTGTGCTGATGCTTGATGCCATATCTGGCGGCCAACTTCCGCCGACAACGTTGAGTCCATCGGACTTGCAGCGTCTGGCAAGCGTTCCCGATGATGCGGTGCGATCCCGTGCGATCCGGTTGCTGGAAACTACGACCAGTGCCACACGCGAAGACGTCCTTCGTTCATATCAGGTCGCACTCACCCTGCAACCAGACCGCGACAAGGGGGCAGTGTTGTTTAAACAGCATTGTTCTGTCTGTCATCAGATTGGGAAAGTCGGTTATCAGGTTGGCCCGAATCTGGCGACGATGAAAAACCGTGGCCCTGAAGCGATTCTGACAAATGTGCTCGACCCGAATCGCGAAGTGAATCCTGCCTGGCGAGATTACATCGCTGTCACCACGGACGGACAAACACACAATGGCGTTCTGATCGCCGAATCCGCCAGCGTGCTCACATTTCGCCGTGCTGAAGCCAAAGAAACCAGCGTCCTGCGAAGTGACATTGACGCCTTGCGCGACACCGGTCGCTCGCTGATGCCGGAAGGCCTCGAAAAGAATCTCGATACTCAGTCCATGGCCGATTTGATCGCATGGCTGATGACGGTGCAGTAAAATACCGGAGTACTGTTTAAACTCCATCAATCCCGAAAACACCAGCGGAGGTTCGTCATTGATCAGCGTTTGTGAATGGTAGCCGCTGACTCTGTTTTATAGCGGCGTACTTTTCGCGCAATCGTGAACATTAGTGCGAGTCGGCGGAGCGACATCGCCTGCGTAACCAAAGGCCGATCGCAAGTCGTTTCGGATTCCGAGTCAACTCTACTTTCGAAAGCAGATTCACCATGACACAGGCCATTGTCGATCCGGGAGAACTGCGTCGATTCGCGCAGATGCTCCGACGCTTTAACGAAGAACTCAGTGAAAAGACGGCCGCCATTGCAGGGCAACTCAGTCATCTCGGCCAAACCTGGCGGGATCAGGAACATCTGCGATTTTCAGAAGAATTCGTGGGCAATATGAAAGCGCTCAATCGGTTTGCGGAATCCAACGAGCAATTCATTCCTTATCTGCTTCGCAAAGCGCAACTGGTGGAAGAGTACCTTCAACAGCAGTAGTCTGCCGGACTGATGACTGGCGTCGCGCACGGTAACGCTGACGCTCAATGCCAACAGTTCGTTCACGTATGTGCCCACCGCAGCGAATTTTCACAATGTTGGCTACGATCGCTGGAGGATTCTGTACGCCACAAGGATAACCTACCAACCAACTGCAAGCGCCACCGAGCATACGAAACGCTGTCTCGCTGACGCTTTGAGTTGTTTTTATCAACTGGAAATCAAGGAGATTCATGCAACATCAATTGATTGCACGGTTACCTGCCGATTTTCAGTCAATCCTTACGACAACTTCACGTGCTTGCGTTTCAGGCGGCGGGCTTTGGAGCTTGACGGGCGCTGGCCGTGGTTGGCTTTGGTGAGTTTACGATTGGTTTTTGCCATTGTCTGTGGTCCTGATTATTTCAAACGAGTGCTGGTTTTTGTCGAATCCACATCGACACTGTCTCAGCACACTCTTCACTGTATTGTGGCAGAAGCGGAGCGAGCCAGCAGGAATCGAAGAGACGCACAATAGCGGCCTTTCTGATTCCCTGAAACCCCCGAGGGGCTTGATTCGAGCCAATTTCGATGGTTGGGAGTACCCCGCGTTGGGAAACTTTATCCGCTACAGTGCAATCACGATGAATTTAGATAGACTTCACACGCAACGATCGATGGTGACAGACCCAATGGGTGTCGCTTGGTGGTCTCTGGAAAAAAAGGGGTCAGGATCCAATAGCCAAATGGCCTAAAGTGTGCTCCGCACTATTGGTTCCTGACCCTTTTTAAAAGCGTCAAATTCGTTGCAAATAAGCTGAAAACTATGTTTACGGGCCTCGTGGAAGGACAGGGAACTGTCAGGCAAATCGCCTCGCTTCCGGTCGGGCTGCGCCTGTCGATTGCTCCGGACGCCACCTGTTTTTCAGCGTCTGAAACGGCCATTGGTGACAGCATTTCCATCAGCGGTTGTTGTCTGACTGTCGTTGCGATCACCGGTAATCTGCTGGATTTCGAAGCCGGCGCAGAAACGCTCTCAAAGACGAATCTTGGGCGAATGAAGGTTGGCAGTTGCGTCAATCTGGAACGGTCGCTTGCGGCGAATGCACGCTTGGGGGGCCATTTTGTGCAAGGCCATATCGATGGTGTCGCGACCGTGAGTGAGATCGTACGAAACGGTGACTGGATCGAAATGTGGTTTACCCCGGCCTTTGAACAGCAACGATTGCTCGTGCTCAAGGGTTCCGTTGCCATTGATGGCATCAGCCTGACGGTCGTGAATGTGACCGCCGATCGGTTTTCTGTGGCATTGATACCGCACACACTGCAAGTCACGACACTGGGATCGGCAGGTGTGGGTGATTTGATCAATATCGAAAACGACATTCTTGGTAAGTACGTTGATCAACTGCTCGAACGTCGCCTTGCTGATGGTCTGATTTCCCACTCCCTGCAGACGAATACAAGTTTGCGAACTCACTTGAATGCTGAAAGTCCCCCGCCTCGATGAGAGATGTTCAGCGTCAGACACGGTCATGGCTGATGGAGCTGTTCACACAGCATGGCTTCAACCCGCGCGGTGATCTGGGGCAGAATTTTCTGATCGATGTGAATCTGATCGAATTCGTCGTGCGTCATGCGAGTCTCGGGCCGAACGATGTGGCTCTGGAAGTCGGTTCCGGCACCGGAGGCATGACAGCGTTCCTGGCAGAAGAAGCGGGGAAAGTCATTTCGGTCGATGTGGACAGGAACATGGCACTCCTTGCAGCGGAGGCCGTCAAAGATTGCGACAACGTCACGCTCATCAACCAGGACATCCTGAAAAACAAAAACACCCTGGCGCCGGAGATTTGTGATCTCATTCGCGCACAGGTTGCATCACTTCCAAACGGGCAGTTGAAACTGGTATCAAATCTGCCTTACAGCGTCGCCACGCCCGTGATTGCCAATTTGATCGCGTCGGATCTGCCGTGGGAACGCATGGTCTGCACGATCCAGTGGGAACTCGGCGAAAAGATGGCGTCCGAACACGGCACGTCCGGGTACTCGGCGTTGTCTGTGTGGATTCAGTCGCAGGCGAGTATCAGAATTCTGCGGAGGCTGGGGCCGAACGTCTTCTGGCCAAGGCCCAGGGTGGATTCGGCAATCGTCAGTATCTGGCGCAACAAAGAAGCGGCCGCCAGAATCCACGATCGCAAATTCTTTCTGGATTTCCTGAGACGCACGTTTTCGCAACGCCGCAAACTCATTCGCCCGGTCCTGATCGGAATGTATCGCAAACAGCTGGTGAAGGAAGATGTGGATCTTCTCCTGGCCGAACTGGAACACAAGATCGACGATCGGGCGGAACAGATGGACATTGCGACATTGATTCGACTGTCCAATCGAGTTCATGCCGCGATCCTGGAAAAGGGCCAGACGCTAGTTGGAATCTGAAATCCGAAATCCGAAATTACAAATCTGAAATCTGAAATCTGAAATCAAAGGAGCCTTCACCATGCAGGATCGCATTGCTTATCGCGGATTGACGTTTGATGATGTTCTTCTGGAGCCTGGGTACAGCGAAGTGATCCCGTCAGAAGTGGACATCAGTTCGTTCATCACACGCAACATTCCGCTGAATCTGCCGATCGTCAGCAGCCCGATGGACACCGTCACGGAAAGTGATATGGCCGTCGCGATGGCTCAGCTGGGCGGCATTGGCATTATTCACAAGAACATGTCGATCGAGCAGCAGGCGATGCAGGTCGATCGCGTGAAACGCAGCGAGCATGGCGTGATCGTGGACCCCGTCACGTTGCCGCCGGAGACTCCTGCGGGAGAAGCTGTGCGGATCATGGACGAACGCAACATCGGCGGCGTGCCGATCACGGTCAACGGGCGACTGGTCGGCATTCTGACACGTCGTGATCTGCGGTTTCTGGAATCCAAAGACCGAGCCGGTTTCTGAGATCATGACCAAAGACGGACTGGTGACTGCACCGGAGAATGAAGCTGGAAGCGGCTGAACGAATTCTCCTGGAAAACAAGGTCGAGAAACTGCTGCTGGTGGACGATGATTATCAATTAAAGGGCCTCATCACGATTCGTGACATCGACAAGAACCTGCAATTTCCGCGGGCAACCAAGGATTCGCGTGGTCGTTTGCGGGTTGGGGCCGCAATCGGTGTTTTTGATTTTGAGCGAGCGGCCCAATTGGTGGAAAAAGGTGTTGATGTTTTGGTCGTAGACAGCGCTCATGGGCATTCTCGCAATGTGATTGAGACGGTGGCTGCTATCAAGCAGAAAATGCTGATCGATGTGATTGCCGGAAATGTGGCCACGGTGGAAGGTGCGAAGGCTCTGGCGAATGCCGGGGCCGATGCCGTAAAAGTGGGCATCGGGCCAGGATCAATTTGTACAACCAGAATTATATCGGGAATCGGTGTTCCGCAGTTATCGGCCATCGCGAATGCCGCGAAGGGCCTGGCGGGAACAGGTATTCCGATTATCGCTGACGGAGGAATTCGCTTCAGCGGAGATATTACGAAGGCACTTGCTGCCGGAGCGTGGACTGTAATGGTCGGCGGTCTGCTGGCGGGTGTCGATGAAAGTCCTGGTGAGATGATTCTTTACCAGGGAAGGAGCTTCAAGCGTTACCGCGGAATGGGTTCGCTGGGGGCAATGATGAAAGGCAGCAGTGAACGTTACCGGCAGGGCCATGCTCCAACGGGCGATCAGTCGAAACTGGTTCCGGAGGGCGTGGAAGGTCGCGTTTCTTACAGAGGAGCCCTGCAGCCGTTGATGTATCAATTGACTGGTGGTCTGCGATCCGGCATGGGTTATGTCGGTGTCGGGACCACTCGCGAACTGCGTGAGAAAGCCCGGTTCATTGAAATCACTGCGGCTTCCGTTAGGGAGAACCATCCACATGATATCGCCATCACTCAGGAATCTCCGAACTACTCTGTGGAGCATGCTCCCCAGGATTAGCAGGCACTCTCGTCGGACAATCACGTCCCGACCAGGTGGACCCTGGACACTTCTGTCCGGCATTGCGCCGCCCATCCTGACATGCATCACGACATGCATGATATTAACCGGCACAAGCGTCACTGTGGCTCAGGAAACCGCAGGCCGCGCAACGCTGTCGGATCCTGCCGAACCAACGCCGCCTCGATTCCTGAGTGGCCCGGTACCGGATGCGGTCCCGCGGTTCACGCCGGAACCAGGGCGTCCTGCGATGACCGCACCATTGACTGGTTCAGACGGAACCATTTCCGATCGGAGCAAAACCTCCGTCACGGCCAGCGCATCAAAAGATGTTTACCAGGAAGCGGACGCAGCCCCGCTGGCCATTCAGGACGCTCCAGTTCCGGCGGACACATGGCAGGAGGAATACTCCGGGCACGTCGATGACGTACTGAATGGCGGGGCAAGTCGATCCCATCGCGGGACCGTCGGCGATTGGTGGCGGCAGCGATTGCCGTACGTTGAGTTCGTGCCGGTGGAACCTGGCCAGCTGAAGGCATCCGCTCAGGACTTCATCAATGAACACACGTTGCCGCCGGAACACGACTACGACATTGATGTCTATGATCAGAAACCCATTTCAGTGGCATCTTCACAGACCGTGACAACCGTTCGCCCTCTGGCTGCGAATGAGGATGACGCTCAGGCTCAGAATAATGCTGGCGAGAATCGACTTAGAACCGACATCCGCAAGATCCGCCCGACGCTTGGTTATGCGATGCGAAATATTAAGCCTGGTGAGCTCCCGGAAGGTTTCAATGAGAAGCTCGATGAAGGCGACTACATCGCTCGACAATCCAGCCCTGCCGTTCTGCAATGGGCACCAACGAACTTGTATCACTATCCGCTGTACTTCGAAGACCCGTCGCTGGAACGCTACGGGCACACCTATCATCCGGTCGTGCAGCCGTTCGCATCCGCCGGTCGGTTTGCGACGCAGCTTGTCGGCTTGCCCTACCAGATGACTTTACACCCTGTGCATTCACGAGAATACACGCTGGGTTACTATCGACCGGGTGAGTGCGCTCCGAAAAAGTTCTACCAAATCCCATTCAACGAGGAAGCTGCCATCATGCAGGCTGCGGCCATGGCTGGCTTTTTCCTGATCTTCCCGTAACCTGTACTCAATTCAAACAGACTTCAGGCCCTGCGGGAACAGGTTCATGATTTTGCGATTCGGTCGCACGATTCGTTGTTGTGTCATTGCCACTGTCGCGATATTACTGCTCAGCACGGAAAATCGATGCTTTGTCGCTTGTGCCGAAGACCTGCCGGTCCTGTCGATTGCATTCGAACCTGTTTCCGACAACCCGGTGTTTGCCGCGGCGGACGGAAAATG
>JBBJME010000088.1:0-25730 GCA_037719765.1 Planctomycetaceae bacterium | reverse complement strand
CCCGTCCCTTTCGGGGACCGAAAGTGACGCCATTAGGAATTGGCAAAGCCCTGGACCGGTCACGAGGTTCCCAAGGTCACGGGACACTCACTTGCTCGCCTGTCGTCTGCAGAATCGACTTCACGTCGGCTGGTTCCCGGGACACAGCAAAATGCCAGATCCCGAATCTGCCGTCCGAATTCACCGCCTCGAACCATTCACCGGCAAACTGATGTTTCGCCTTTGATTCGTCGGACTCACTCGGAGGGCTGACGCCCTGCCGCTCGCCTGCTTTTACTCAACACGCAGAATCTTTAGGCTCTCAGTTCCCCGGTCATCGATGATTTTCGCCGCTACCCACTTCAAACTACCCAAGGCAAACGGCAGCGAAACGGTGCCTCGGTAGGCTTCGATCAGTGCTTCGTCGATTTCTGCTTTAAGGTTAATGACGGGGTGCAGCCGAACGGTCCGATGTGAATGCTCAGCAGACGAACTGGACGCTGATCGCTCAATTGCCGTGATGTCTTCCGCCTCGACCATCCGGGACTTCAAAAATGCCTGAGTCCAAATCATATCGACGGACATGACTTGTCAGTGGCTGAACCATCGAGTTTGCCAGAAGCTCCCAAATGTACAATTGGAATGGAGCACGGCTTCCCTTGGCAACGCTTTTTTGCTGGCAACGCTTTTTTGCTGGCAACGCTTTTTTGCTGGCAATTGCCGTACGCAAACGAATGAGCTGGCTGTTGGTGCAGCCCACCGGTCGAAGAATAATCGCTTTCGCTGACGCCACCGGGCGACTCTTATGTGCCTGTTGCCATCGGTGAAAGTCTACTTCAGGCGAGCGCTGCGTTAACGTAGTCACGCCGCCAGATCGCACTGCGTCGAGCCTTCAACTGGAATTTATTCACATCCTGTTCGCTCGTGGCATGAGCATTGCTCACAAAATTGTCAGGCTGATACGCCAAGGAGCTATCCGACTACTCTGACCATTGCGACTCACTGGCAGAGAAATCACATGCGTCAGTAAAGCATCACCGGAACACTACTTTATTTCAAGAGGATGAGAATGATGAATACAAGACAAGGATTCAGGAGTTGCCTGGTCGCGACTTTGCTGGCAGCAGGCGCAAATTTTAGCATGGATAGTCGCTCGGCTGTTGCCCAGGACGACAGTGACGTTGCCGAAGGTGTTGAGGTCCTCAGTCGCGGGCCGGTCCACGAAGCATTCGCCGACTTAGTTTTATTCGAGCCGGAGCCGGGGATTGTCGTTTCCAAAGCGTCACCGGAGTTGATTGAAGAATTGCCTCCGGACCAGCGACCCGAAGGTGACAATATCACCTGGATTCCAGGCTACTTTGCCTGGGACGAAGACCGCGAGGATTTTCTGTGGGTGAGCGGCATCTGGCGTGATCTGCCGCCGGGACGCCAATGGGTTCCTGGATACTGGACAGAAACCTCGGACGGCTTTCAGTGGATTTCCGGTTACTGGGCTGATGCGACGGTGACCGAGATTCAATACCTACCGGAACCACCGGCCACGGTGGAGGTCGGCCCGAATATCGATGCTCCGTCAGCTGATCACTGTTGGATACCCGGTACCTGGATCTGGCACCAGAACCGTTATGCATGGCGCCCGGGTTACTGGGCTCCGATCGAGCAAAACTGGGTTTGGGTTCCCTCACATTACGTCTGGACACCGCGCGGATATATCTTTGTTGATGGCTACAATGATTACGCCCTTGCGCGTCGCGGCGTTTTGTTCGCACCTGTCTATTTTGATTCAGGGATCTATTCGCGACAGGGTTATTCGTATTCGCCGCGGACGGTGATCAATCTGGGTCAATTCCAAGTTACCTCTTCTCAAGGCCAAGCTACGGTCACTACTACATTGGTGACTATTACGCCTCCAACTACAACAATGCGGGCTACTATCCGTGGTTTTCCTTTGCCACAAGTGGCTATGGCTACGACCCATTTTATGCAAGTCAACGCTGGACCAATCGACAAAACCCAAACTGGGAAAGTCAGCTGCAGTCGGATTTCCAGCGCCTTCAGGAAAATGAAGATGCCAGACCTCCTCGGACATTTGCCGCCCAGTCGGCTCTCCTGGCAAACAACGCAGATGCGACACAGAATAATACCAGATTAACTTTGTCACTGAATGATTTGGTGCAGAACCAGGCTAATGACGACAGCCAGATTCGATTTCAGGCAGTGGACAAGGAGGAGCGTCAGCAGCTGGGCGAGCGTGGGCAGGAGATTCGAGAATTCCTGGCAGAAAGACAACGTGTCGAGGCGGATGCCGCATTGGAACCGACCAGCGGGAGAGAATCCAACAAAAATGTCGATCCGCAAATGGTGAAAGTACAAAAGTCACCGATTGCAGCGAGTTCGGATGGGACCGCGAACAATGGCGTAGAGGCCCAGCCAGGATGTTCCAGAGGTCGATCCGGATGTCGAGCCTAAGCCCAGAACCGCTCGCAAGTCTCGCGACAATCCCGCAACGTCTCCAACCGATCCCAAAGACCCAAGCGAGAAAAACAGACCGGCAGCCAACGGTCGCAAGGGAAAATCGAACGCTGCGCCAAGCGACGCACCTGACAGCGGAAAGAAAGGGACGCCCAAATCGGATCGGCCAAAGACGAACCCGAAATCCGACCGCCCGAAGTCAGACGCAGATGTCAAACCTGGCACCAAGCCAGGTCGTCCGAAGACAGATCCGAAACCTGATGTGCCGAAAGCAGAACCAAAGCCGGATCGCCCAAAGGTGAGCCCCAAGCCTGATCGTCCGAAAGTAGATCCGAAACCTGATGTGCCGAAAGCAGAACCAAAGCCGGATCGCCCGAAGGTTGATCCCAAGCCCGATCGTCCGAAAGTAGAACCGAAACCTGATGTACCGAAAGCAGAACCAAAGCCGAATCGCCCAAAGGTGGACCCAAAGCCAGACGTACCAAAGCCAGACGTACCAAAAGTGAATCCGTAGCGTCACGGGCGATATCAAGCCCGCAGGCTGCAGTGCGAACAGGGCTGAGTTGATGATGTGATTGCTGGATCGAATCCAGGCGATGGCATCATTTTGCTCAGCCCTCTTGCATTGAATTGCCGCGACGAATCGTCTCCTCAGTCCTGGTAATTCCTCGCTCGAAACGACAGCTGGCAACTGCCGATGGCTTTTCGCCGCACCTATACTCCGGAGGCGCACGCTCTCGAAGACATTCGCCTGATCTTTGAGAAGTTCACGGAATTCGGATCGCTGTCCGGCGTGATGCGTTATCTCAATCTGCAGGATCTGAAGATTGATGTGAGATCATCGCGGTCCGAACACGCGTCAGCTTGCAGTGGCGTCAGTTCATTGGCGAGGGAAGTGGCCATTCGCGGGCACGGCGACAGTCAATACTAGCATAAGTCGCTCGTGGCTTACCCCCGATGCTCAGCCGCCTCAGGGTCATCGATACTCTGGAACTCGAAAACGATGGCCAAGTTCGATGTGCCGTCAGCTCCTGACAGTCTCGGCCAGCAGAAATTCAGATTCCTGCACTAAGTCGTTCTTATGCCGAAAAGGAAACCACCGATCGCGGAACCTTCATCACTTCGAGCAGGGAATCCATGCGGATCGGTTTTGAGAACCAGCCATCCACGGGCAGTGTCGAACTGAACTCGTCACGGGTCGAACCGCTGACGCCGAAAACTCGCAGGTTGTGCAGCCTGATGTCGTCACGGATCAGCTTCATAAGGGAAGGGCCGTCCAGTTCCGGCATGTGCATGTCGAGCAGTACCAAGTCGGGGATTTCATGGTCATGCAAGTAGTCGAATGCTTCACGACCATCGCCCGCGGTTGCGACTCGAACTCCAGAAAGTCGCAAACAGTCGGCAAGCAATTCTCGCTCGTTTGCCTGATCTTCTACGATTAAAACTTGCAGAGAGTTCAAGGGCAGCCGCTGGTCGGGAGTCGTCCGTTCCAGATCGTTGAGTTCAGACAACACAGTGGTCAATCGACCGTCGGAGTCGGTCGCGCGGCCTAGTTCAAGTTGCCGCTGCAGTAATTGCAGTTTCAGAGTGAGTTCGTTGAGCTTGTTCTTCAATTCATGCTGTCGAACCCGTTCCCCGGGCGTCATGGCGATCGTCGAACTGGCAGTCTCCAACACAGGAGTTCGGTCCAGCAATTCTTCACGCATGATTTGCACGTCGAACGGTGCTTCAATCCCCAGTTTGGTCACCGAACCATGTGACCGCAAAACTTCAATCGAAATGCCAAGTCCTGGAAAGACAATTTTCTGGCCGGGCTGTCGAGAAAGTACAAGCATGACACTGACCTCCATGAACCATATATTCAGCCACCGACGATGACTCCCGCCATTCAAGATTCGGTGAACAATCCTTCGCGGTGTGCATTAAGCAACCACTATACCAATCGGGCGTGAGTTCCATCCCAACCATGGGAAAGGTTATCCGCCAAAGATGCATCTGCAAGTAGAAAACTGGTCGAATCTCACTTGAGTTCAGAAAAGGTACTTTTCCTTGGCGAGCCTGCGAAGTTGTTGTTGGCCACACAACCGGGAGACCGAGATGCTTTGCCAAGTGACCCTGGGGGCGCTCATTCTTCACCTCCAAACCCAATGAAGTACGGAAAGTGATGGATTAAACCTCGGCTGAGTGGCTCTGTGACAGAAATGCCTTCCATAGAAGAATTTCGATGACTGCCCCTGCTAGCACTGCCCCATCCGGCGGTTGCGAAGACTTTCACAATTCGCCGACCGCACCGGATAATGCCCCGGACATAGCTGAGGAGCTGGGGAATGCTGCGACATTTCCAATCGTCGGAGTGGGAGCCTCGGCCGGCGGGTTGGAGGCATTCACGCAACTGCTTAAGGCGCTCCCGCTCGATACTGGCATGGCGTTCGTCTTCATACAGCACTTGGCGCCGTCGCATCCCAGCGCACTCGCAGAGATTTTGTCCCGATCGACGAAAATGCAGGTGATGGAGGTTCGTGACGAGACGACGGTTGAGCCGAACCATGTCTATGTGATACCGCCCGACAGGAGCATGAGTATGGAGGGTGGGGCTCTGCAGCTTTTGCCGCGCGAAGGCCGGGGGCGCATCACCCGGTCGATCAATTCTTTCGAGCGCTCGCTCAGGAGCGTCGACATCAGGCGATTGGCGTGGTCCTGTCCGGCACTGCTTCGGACGGCATTTGGGGTTGGAAGAGATCAAGGCCGAGGGCGGCATCACTTTCGCCCAGGATACCACGGCCCAGCACGACGGAATGCCGAAGAGCGCCATCGCGTCCGGCTGCGTGGATTTCGTGATGTCCCCGGACGAGATCGCCAGGGAGATTGTCAGCATTTGCCAGCACCCATACGCCTCGCCGGACGGCGTGTCTCAGGAGATGGAAAACAAGCCGAACCTCGCCGAGGTCGTGCAGATCCTCTGCCGCGTGACCGACGTCGATTTCACCGGCTACAGGTTCAGTACTCTCTACCGCCGCGTCACCCGCCGTATGGTCTTCCAGAAAATGGAGAGGCTGACTGAGTATGTGCAAGAGGCGTACTCGCTCGCTATGGTTTTCATGGAGGCCGCCGAAGTTGCGGGCAGCTCGGTGTCGCTGCAGCTTTTTGCCAGCGACCTGAACGCCGCAGGCATCGAGAAAGCCAAGGCCGGCATCTTTCCGAAGTCCATCGCCCAGGAGGTCTCGCCCGAGTGTCTGCGTCGGTTCTTCACCGAAGTAGACGGCCGTTACCGGATCAACAAGACGATCCGCGACGCCGGCGTGTTCTCTCGACACAACGTACTGGCCGACCCGCGCTTCTCACGGATGGATCTGATCAGTTGCCGCAACCTGCTCATCTATCTGGAGCCGGTGCTGCAACAGAAGATCATGCCAGCTCTGCACTACGCTCTCAAGTCGACGGGTTGTCTGTGGCTGGGCGGCTCAGAGACAATCGGCAGCTACCGCAACCTGTTTGACGCCGAGGATGCCAAACACAAAATCTACGTCAAGAAATCCGGCTCCAGACCTGGAGCGGTGCACTTCCCGCTGACACACAGCGGCGTACCACGGTCCCAGTTCACGGCCATCACAGCACCGGCCAGTGACGGACCGGACCTGTACAGAGTCCGACCGCATCCTGGCGGCAAAGTTCGCCCCGCCGGGCGTGCTTGTCTCCGCCGACATGGAAATCCTCCAGTTCAAAGGGGACACGGGCCTCTTCCTTGCCCCGGCTCCCGGCAAGGCCAGCCTTAATCTGCTGAAAATGCTCCGCGAGGGTCTGCTGGTCGATGTCCGCGCAGCTCTTCTCCGGGCTGGCCATGAGCAGACACCAGTGCGGCAGGAGGGCTTGCGCGTCAAATCCAACGGTGGCTGGTACAACGTCGCCGTTGAGGTGATCCCAATTCACGCGCGCGGCACGAACCCGGGTGGATTTCTGGTCCTGTTTGAAGAAACGTCCCAGACGAAATCGACGCAAGTGAGCCGGACTGCGTCAGCACCCGGACAGGATGAATCGGCGACCGATGCAGTCCGGGTGCTGACGCAGCCCGGTTCGCCGGAAACCCCCGACACCGCTCGATTGGAGCAGGAACTAGCCGCCACTCGCGATTACCTTCAGTCACTCATTGAACATCAAGAGACTGCCAACGAGGAGCTGCAGTCCGCCAATGAAGAGGTTCAGTCGGCTAACGAGGAGTTGCAAAGTACCAACGAAGAACTGGAAACGTCCAAGGAAGAAATCCAGTCGAGCAATGAAGAATTGAGCACCGTCAACGACGAATTGAACAATCGCAACACAGAGCTGAACCGACTCAACAATGATCTGGTGAATCTTTTTGCCAGTATTCAGACGGCGATCGTCCTCGTGGGTCCGGACCTGCACGTCCGGCGGTTCACGCCCGCAGCTGAGAAACTGCTCAACCTGACTTCCACCGATATCGGCCGGCCGCTGTCCGCGGTTAAGCATCTCGATGACCTTGCCGATCTGGAGGCTATGCTGACTGAGGTATTCAAATCGGCCACCTCGCAGGAACACGAGATCCGCGACAAACAGGGCCGCTGGCACTCGCTGCGGCTACGCCCCTACCGGACACTGGAAAACAAGATTGACGGCGTCATCGTGATGCTGGTCGATATCGACATGCTCAAACGCGCCTATGCCTACACCGAGAGCATAGTGACCACTGTCCGCGAGCCGCTGCTGGTGCTGGATGCCAATTTGTGCGTGCGATCAGCGAGCGCCTCGTTCTACAGGACCTACCGTGTCACGCCCGAACAAACCCTCCGGAAACATCTCCATGAACTCGGCAACGCCCAGTGGAACATCCCCGAATTGCGCCGACTTTTGGAAGAGGTCCTGCCCCAATCCAACGAGGTTATTGATTTCGAAGTGGAACACGACTTTGAACAGATCGGCATTAAGACGATGCGGCTCAATGCCTGCCGGCTCGTGCAGGTGAGCGATCATGATCCATTGATCCTGCTTGCCATTGAGGATGTCACGGAGCATAAGAAACAGGCGACAGAGTTACGTCAGTTGGCCGCGAACTTGTCTGAGGCCGACCACCGCAAGAACGAGTTCCTCGCAATGCTGGCCCACGAACTTCGCAATCCGCTGGCCCCGATCCGGAATGCCCTGCAGATTCTGCGGGTGACGAAAGGAAATGAGCAAGCGGTCCAATCCGCGTCCGAAATGATGGACCGTCAGGTCAGCCAGTTAGTGCGGCTGGTGGACGACCTGCTTGATGTCAGCCGCATCACCCAGGGCAGGATCGAGCTCCGCCAGGCAAGGATCGAACTGGCGTCGCTCGTCTATCAAGCCATCGAAGCCAACCGCTCGTTGTACAATAACCTCAAGTAGGAACTGGTCGTCTCAATGCCGCCGGAGCCGATCTACCTGTATGGCGACTCCGCTCGACTGACTCAGGTCGTGGGCAACCTGCTGAACAACGCATGTAAGTTCAGTGACACGGGCAGTCGGATTTGGCTCACAGTGGAAGTGGAAGAAGACAAGGAGCCAGGGAGAGGGGGAGACAACGACAAAGAAAAAGACGCTTCGATCCCTTTGTCATCTCCTCCCCGCGTTCTCGTGTCTCATGCCCTGATCCGCGTCCGGGACAGCGATATCGGTATCGCTCCCGAACAGCTTCACCGGATCTTCGAAATCTTCGTGCAGCTTGACACGACCCTTGAGCGATCAATCAGTGGGCTGGGCATCGGCCTCGCATTGGTGAAAAACCTGGTCGAGATGCACGGTGGCACAGTCAAAGTCCGCAGTGAAGGTCTCGGCAAGGGCAGCGAGTTCGTAATTCGTCTGCCCATTATGGTTCGAACCTCAACTCCACCGCAATCTAAGTCGATCCTAAATGCGCCCGTGAACATATCCGCTCAGCGCATTCTCGTGGTCGACGACAACCGAGATTCCGCCATCACACTCACCATGTTGTTGAAACTGCAGGGCAATGAGACGCAAACAGCGTTCGACGGTGTCCAGGAGCTGGAAGCGGCGGCGACGTTTCGGCCGGATGTGATCCTGCTCGATATAGGCCTCCCGAGACTGAACGGCTACGAAGTGGCTCGCAAGATCCGAGAGCAGCCGTGGGGGCGGACGATGGTTCTGGTGGCTTTGACGGGATGGGGTCAGGACGAAGATCGCCGCAAATCCAGCGAGGCTGGTTTTAACGGCCACATGGTTAAGCCGGTGGACCATGCCGCTCTCGCGAAGTTGCTTGCCGAATTGGTGCCGTCGCCGGCGTGAGACGGCGTGAGACGGCGTGAGACGGCGATAGGCTGGCCCTCGCGTTGCCGTCGCACCATGATCCAATGCTGTGATCCTGTGGTGTGTCTTCTATCCGGCAAACCAGCGATTCAATGTCGGGACTAAAGGGACAAGGTCCTAGCAAAACCGGCATACTCGCAGGAGCGCTAGCAGATTCCAGCCATGTCCTACGCGCATGCGAGTTGCAAAGTACACTTTGTTCAGGGTTCCGCGGTACCGGTGTTTAAAATCGGCATGGCCGCGAAAATTGAACACCCATTTATTGCTGTACCGGTAGGTCCAGCGAAAGATCTGCTTCAGAAGCCACGCATCGGGAAATTCGGAGACTTGAATATCGTACAACGGGATGAGGCCGAGACGCAGCGTCATAAATCCTTCGGTGCGAAATTGTTCGATAGCAAACTTGGTGATGGCTTCTTCAGCTCCTGTCGGGGCGTAGAGCGAGCGACGTTTGACGGCGGGCGAATAACCGACTACTTCACCGTTTTCACAGATCGGGTCAAAGGCTACAAAGGACACGATCCCGCCATTCGCATCCCGCAAGCAGAACTTGCGAACTCCTGGTTCGTTGCCGAACGCCAGGGGGCGCGAGAGGAAGCGGGCTTCGCGTTTGATGGTCATAGACGGGAGCCATGAAGCGCATAATGCCTCAAGCTCGGTCCGATCACCTTCAGCAGTGTCCATTTCCTCAATTGTGTAACCTTCGCGCTCGATCTTGCGCGCGGCTTGCCGAAACTTACTCTTCTTTGGCCCGGTAAAATCGTAAGTGCGCAAGTCGAGTTCCATGTCCGCGCCGAACTCGTTGACGAACCAGCCCATTCGGGCGAGGATTGCTCCGGTGGGTTTCGAAATCTGGCAAAAGCAGGTCCGCGGAAACCTGCTCACGAATTCCGTAATGATCGCGGCATGATTGTCAAACGGGGCTACTGGGTCTCCCAATACAAAGGTAGTGCCCCAATTGCTGTCATACGCCAGATATCCGCCATGCGCCTCGAAGTAACGCATTCCTGGTTGCAAGGTGGCAAAGGCCATAGTGAAATTGCCGAATTGGCGAAATTGATCAATTCGCCGCAGGAGATCCGCATCGGACCCAGCATCCGCGTGCGACAGCCGCGAAATGTGGCCCGAGGATTCGCCCCGTTGTATTTGCGTTCTCTGAGAACTTGGTGGACGGGGCGAGAACGCGACCTCGGCGAGTTTGGCTATTTGGGAGATCTTGGGAATCAAAGATGAATCCTCCAGCTGACTTCCGATAAGATTGAACGATCAGAACACAGATCGTTTCCCAGTGAGGAATCAAATTTGAGAAGAGCGTTATTGCGGACAGTCACCATCGCTACAGCGCATGAGTGCATCCCTTCACTATCGCTGGAGACGCCGACATTACCACTGCAGTCTACGTAGATATACCAGAATACCAAACGGCAAAGGATTGTCGAGGCCTTTTCTTCGATTGAATCGGTCAACTCGCAACGTAAAAAGTGACGACGGCGGACTACGGACGCGCCCGCCCTGTAAGAATATTCTGAGTCGCGATATCGGCGACGAAATCAGGAAATGTGGGCGAGTGGTAGTGCGCGACGATGAGTTCGAGATCAGTGGCGGATTGTTGTGTCAAGCGGGTCGCTACCGTATTGGCGAGCATCGAATGAGACTCGGAAAACCCGAGGTCAATTGCAACAGCAGCTTACGGAAAACACCTTGGTCCGTGGGAGGCGCGCATTGTTACGAAGAGGGTCCCTTTCAGGGAGCTTGTTTCTTTTCTGCACACCAACAGTACCGACCAGTTCACAGAAAACGCTGTGAGGTTCACCTCCCGGCGTTGCAATCATTGCCAGTGATAACATCGTCAGTGCTATTGCAAGGAATGCTTCGAGCAACGGGATGTTTGTTCTCCCGCAAAGGACGGTTGTTTGAAACTACGGCGTGCTGTGCGTCATCGCGAATGGTGACTTTGGCGATTCAGCACCCGAGGAAACAACTCAAGTCGGAAGTAAGGCTGAAGCAGATGACTCGGCATGTCAATCTGGACATTTTTACGAAAACTGACAGCTGCCGAGAACAGTAAATTGCCTGATGAAGTGATCTTATGCACCGCAGTCACTAAGATTCGGCAACTCCACGATACACTGTCGCGCCGAAGTTGCTCCCCGCGCGGCTCCGGGAGGGATTTTATGTCTCGGAGAGCAGCGGACCCCAATTGTATTTTGGCGACACCACTGCCTCTGTACGGATTTGTGAGACATGACGACAAACGGCGGGATCTCTCCAGGAAATGCTTCGCTCACAGTGAAGGAGCGAACCTTTCTCATGGCGTGGGTCAGCGGTCTGACGCTGCTGATTCTGTTGGTGGGTTTTCTTACGGTCGGGCCGCAACGACGCCATCGCCTGGCGGCCATCGAACGGCATCAGGCTCGGATGAGCCCAACTGCTGAAGAGCCGGGTACAACGAAACCAGACCTGATTATTCCGGATGGCGCGTCTCCTGCAACTGTCGATGTGGGATTCTACATCGATCGGATAAGTGAGTTTTCTGTCAGGGACGTCAGCTGGACCGTTGATTTCTATATTTGGTTTCGCTGGTCGGGAAGTTCCGTTCGACCGGGTGATGACCTCCGAATTGTTGACGGTTCGATCGAATCAAAGGAGAAAGAGGACGAGTATACCAGTGGTGATCAGCATTACGAACGATATCGTGTCGTTGCGAAGATCACGAAGTCGTTCGATGTGTCACAATATCCTCTTGACGAGCATCTGCTGACAATCAATGTCGAAAACTCACGTTATCGGCGGCATCAGCTGCTGTTTTCACCTGATCAGAGCAACACAAGTGTGAGCTCACGCGTGCGCGTGCCTGCCTACGAAGTCGCCGGGTCGCAGCTCATTGAGAAGCCGCATTCCTACAAGACCACTCAGGGAGATCCCCGGCTGCAGCCGAATTCGAAAGCCACTTACTCACAGGCTCGGCTGGGGATTTCCCTGCAGCGAACGGGCTGGGGCTATTTCATCAAGATGTTTCAGTCGCTTTATGTGGCTGTGATGATCGCGCTGCTGGCAATGTTCATTAAGCCAACCAATGTTGATCCGAGATTTGGTCTTGGCATTGGCGGCTTGTTTGCGGCTGTCGCAAATTCGTATGTCACTTCATCATTGATTCCAGATACGGGCGTCATGACCCTGGCTGACAGCGTCAACTGTCTCGGCGTCTGGATGATTCTGCTAACGGTGATTCAGTCGACGATTTCGTTGTATCTGTTCGAACACAAGGGCGCCGAGACGCTCTCCCGCCGGTTCGATCAGGTCTCTTTCGCTGTGCTGTCGGCTGGATATGTGGTACTCAATATTGCTCTGCCGCTTGCTGCGAGTTGAGCCCGGTCTAAACCTGGTGCTTCTGCTGAACACTCGGCGTCGCTCGAAGTCCGGAGATACTGCGAGCCACATCCGGCGTCAGGCAACGGCTGACGGGATCGAACAGTTCATCAATCACCGGGAAACTGGAAGGCTGAATTATGCCGGAATGAACTGGCCTCAACAATCGCATCCGACATGCTTCGGTCGTTCACCGCCCATGGATTCTTCGGCTATAGAAATGCGGCCTTGAGGCCATCGTCGATTGAATCATATCGGAATGGAATCTGCAACGATTTTCGCACCACGCTGACAACGCGCCGATTACCGCCACGGCGAGGAAATGGCGACGTGGACTCGGGCGGTGCTGATGCAAACGTGGGTAGTGGAGCATCGACGAGCTTCGCCAGAGTGGTGTAGTACTGTCGTCGCGTCACACTCTCACTGGCCACGATATTGATCAGCGACGGAGGAGACTCCAGCCTGCTGATGCAATCAATCGCCGTCACTGCATCATCAACATGGATCAGATTCAGCCATTCATCCGGCGGCGATGTGATCGGCGCGTTGCTTTGCATCTCCGTGATCCGGCGCAACAATCGATTGGGGCCGTAGATGCCAGCGAATCGCAAGATTGAAACGCACGCTGACTTCTGAGTCGCGAAGTTCTGGAGCAGTTGTTCAGCCGCAAGGCACGCAAGGCCACCTTCGGACGTCGGATTGGGAACCGTGTTTTCGGCCACGTCCTGCCCGTGTCCTTCGCCGTAAACGCTGGTGCTCGACATGTACAATATCCGCCGAGGCTCCCGGCGCGGAGGCAGGGCGTTGAGCAGCCGTTGCAAGCCATCGATCCAGATCGCTTGGCGCGACGTTCCGGAGGTGCGTTCAAAGCCGACACTCCAGAGCACGACGTCAACGTCCGGCAATTGTGGGATTGGCGTGGCCTGACTCAGATCAAACAAGATCGGCGTGATTCGGGCGTTGATCAGTTCCTGGGACTTCAGTTCACTGCGAGTGACGGCAAACACTTTCAATCCACGTGCTTGCCACGTCGCAGCCACGCGACTGCCAACATAACCACACCCTGCGACCAGCGCGGATTCAGGAATCTTCACAATGGTTCCGTTCTGAGTGAGAAGTGAACGTTTGGCAAGGCAACACAGTCAAGCGTTAATCTTCGCACTTTGCTGAATTCACACCGTATTGTGACGTTGCCGAGACGACAGAAAATATGTAGCCTGCGACAGCCGTGCTCGATGCGGCGCGAGTCTCACCGTGACCGCGAATCAGGGAAGAGTATATGATCGAACAGGTGCCTTCCACAGCCACCAAGGTGTTTGTGCTGGACACAAACGTCATTTTGCACGATGCCGGTTGTCTGCGAAACTTCGAAGACAACGACATTGCCGTGCCGATCACGGTTCTCGAAGAACTCGATCACTTTAAGAAGGGCAATGAAGACATCAACTTCCAGGCCCGCGCCTTTCTCCGGCGTCTGGATGAACTCACTGGCGACGTTTTGTCGCCCGACGGCGTATCGATCGGTGACGGTCTGGGGAAAATTCGCATCGCGATGAAAGCCAATCATCGGCAGCGGATGGACGAAGCGTTTCTTGAAGAGTGTCCGGATCACCGGATTCTCGACATCGCTCTGACGCTGCAGCATGATGAAGCGCCGCGGGTGGTGGTGCTGGTCACCAAGGACACAAATCTGCGGATGAAGGCAAAATCACTTGGCATCCGCGCTCAGGATTACAGCACAGACAAAGTGGAGAGCATGGATAAGCTCTACACGGGAAAACGGCTGATTGAAGGACTTCCGACGAGCGTGCTCGAACAGTTCTTTCAGGGTGACGGACAAGTTCCTGCGGACCAGCTGGACTGCGTGCGGCAGCCGATTGCGAATGAGAACTTTGTGCTGCGTAACGGCTCAAAATCCGTGCTCACAACCTACAATCCGCATCTGAAATCTTTCATTCGGATCGATCGCGTGTCCGCATCGTGGGTTTCGCCTCGCAACTCCGAACAATCGTTCGCTCTCCGTGCCCTCATGAATGACGAAATCAAGCTGGTCACGCTGACGGGTAAGGCAGGATCAGGCAAGACACTATTGGCTTTGGCCGCGGCACTGGAGTGTAAGAAGCGTTATCGCCAAATTCTGCTTGCGCGGCCTGCCGTACCTCTCAGCAATCGTGATCTCGGATTTTTGCCTGGTGACATTCAGGCCAAGCTGGACCCCTACATGCAGCCGCTCTACGACAACATGGCCGTCATGCGACCCCCGTTGGCGGAAATCGGAGGCGGCCCGAAAGTCAACGACCTCCTGGCAGAGAATCATCTTGAGGTGACTCCGCTGGCCTACATTCGCGGTCGCAGTCTGCAGCGTGTCTTCTTTATTGTGGACGAAGCACAGAATCTGAATCCGCATGAAATCAAGACGATTATCACACGCGCAGGTGAAGGAACCAAAATTGTGTTCACTGGTGATATTCAGCAGATCGATCATCCGTATCTGGATTCGCTGTCGAATGGTCTGAGCTACCTTATCGACCGCATGGTTGGCCAGCCGCTGTTCGCCCACGTCACGCTCGAGAAGGGCGAACGCAGCGAGCTGGCAGAATTGGCAAGCAATCTGCTTTGAATGCATGTCGTGCTAAGGGAATGGGGCTGAATCCGCGGCAGATGCACGAATTGAGATCGTCGCATTCGGCGTGGTCAGTTGTATGAGACTTTCGTCGGCATGATGCACGCAACGGAGCGGGGGCAAGCTGGAATAGACGGGTGATCGAGAAATCAGTTGTCCAGTGGTTTCGTCAAAGATCTGCACGACCAGTTTGTCTTCGGACTGATAGCTCATGTTGGATTCCAGAGACGCCTCAGGAGCTGACCAGGAGACCAGCAAATCCGTTGGATCTCCGAGGACTTCCGGAAAAACGGCTTGCTCGACATGGACGCTCCATTCAACGTCACCCGTGACGGGATCCAGACACAGCAACGGGCCGTTTGACAATAGCGGCGCGCCACGTCCGTATGCCTGCTGAATGGTACGCACGGACCGGCCTTCTCCACTGAGAGCAGCAAACATTCGTCCGTGGCGTTCAAAAGCTGAACACGAAAACACAAAGCCGGATTTTACAAACGTCGATGCCGGAGTAGTGAAAATGACCCGGCCCTGATCGACGTCGATCAGGATGAGATCCAGCGTGGCCGAAACAACCAGCACGCGATTATTTTCCAGTACCTGACAAATGGTTCTGCCGTCACGATTCAAAGGTAAGATCGGCTCATCGTCTTCAAGTTCGTCTTTGCCTGACGCGCTGTCAAACAAATGCAGGCGAGCATTTGCATCGGTATACAGCAGACATCGCCCAACAGTGACCACAGATTCAGACTTACCAATCGCCAGCCGCCCGGCCCCCAGCAATCGTCCGTCGCGGGTGTTAAAACGTTCGTAGCTGCGAGAGTCGCTTCCCATGACGATCATTGCCTGCCGATCACCAGCGATCCTGCGTACGGACGGATTTGTGCCGCGATCCATGATTGTCTGGTCGCTCTGCGACAGGGTCCGTTTGCGGGTCCATAAATCATTCCCCGTCAGCGGGTCGGAGCAGTGCAGTTCATCGGAAAAGTGCCAGATAAAATGATCGGAACCCAGCGGACCAAATTCCACTCGCAGTGCGTCCTTCTCGCCATTGCGGAAATGCCGAGTCCACAGGATACCTGCCTTTCCGGGAATCGGACAGGACAGCATCGCGATTTCGTCGGTACTGCAGACAGGGAACAATGCCGGAGTGAGATCACCGTCCGCCAATGGGACAAAACGACCGGCCGTTTGGTTGATTGGAAACGGCAAATCAATCTGGTCCCGAACGGATCCATCCAACGGATCAATGGAAATCAGCTTTGAGGAAGCATCGGCGTCGCTCGACAAATACGTGTTCATCCCGGAATGCTTTGGAAGTGGATCCGACCAGACCTGTCGCTGTGTCGCTTCAAATTCTGCGTCGGGCCGTCGAATGAAAGGGTGCATCTCAAATGAGAGCGGCACCGACACCATAGACGTGATTCCGCTCTGTGGCGATTCTGTCCTGATGATGTCGGGACTCATTTGCTCGGAATCATCATTTTCATCGGTCAGCACTGGTCGGCTTCGATACACATTGGTGTCCCGGAGTGTCCTCAGTTGCTGCAGGACATCGAATGCCTGTCCATACGAAGTGCTCCTGGTGTTCGCTGAAACCTCGCACCATCGGATCAGGAACAGTTCTGCGGCGGCATATTCACGGCGACTGATCAGACGATTCGCAAGCTGTTGACGCGACGCATCATCGGGCATCGTTTCCGGATGCCGCAGGGTGTGCCCGACAAGTTGCCGCAGTTCCTGATTTGAAAGTTCTTCGAGTGCAGGAGTGCCGCCCTGCAAATCGCTGGAAAGTTCGTTGAACAGCAATTCCGGTAGGACACTCCACTGGTTTGTGAGTCTGATCGACTTGTTCCAGTCACGATTCTGACGAAGCTCCGCGAGTCCGTGGGATCGGCGGTCTGAAAAAGTCTCCGACAGCAGTTGAAACACGCTCGCGCGCAGTTCCATGTCTGCCGGCAGCTTCAGTTGCGACAAGAGCTCAGCGTCACTCGGAACCTCTGCGCCGGGCAAGTCAGATTGTCCAGGCGGCAGACTTTGCAATCCCTCCCGTCCGGACCCGATCGCGACGCCCCATTGCTGCAGGATGAGTTCCGCGAGAAACTCATCGATCTGCGGTGAGGTTGGCGTGTCTGAACTTCGAACGGCCACGGCTGTCTTCAGCAACGCCAACGCAGCATCCTCATCTCCGTTGATCAGATGGGCTTGAGCTTGAATCAGAGTTCGTTTGGTCGGGTTCGCAGTCAACGCCGGCAAATGATCGGTGTTCTTCAGGAGTGCATCTACGCGGGGATACACGGCGAGGCAGGTTGGCGTGGAGACGCAGATCAAATCATCATCACTGACGACAGCTCCATACTGATCCATCGACTTTTCCGGTGCATCGACGACTGACGGCGGTATCAATGTGCCGCTTGTTAGATTCACCGTCAGCGCCTGACCATAACGCAGGGGAATGACGCAACGGTCACCGCGACATTCGGCGCGTCCACTGGCAGCTGGAATCTGCACGACCCAGTTTTGTTCACCGGTTTTCAATTCCACGCTGCGGCAATGGCGATCTCCGATCATGATCACCTGATGGCCACAAATTCCAACGACATAATAGTCCGGACTTCCGCCGACTTCTCCTGCACCAAACGCACGGCGCGAACGCTTCCACAGAATCTCTCCACTCTCCAGCGACAGGCCGTACAGTGAAACAGACGCGTGATTGCCGCAGACGACGATTCCGTCGGAAACGCACGGCACCAGAATTGACGGAGATGAAATCGCTGTCTCTTCAGTCGGCATCTGCCAGCCAAACCGGATCTCTGGCGTCAGTGACTCTTCGTCCCGAATCGCCGTTGCCCACTGCAGCGTGCCATCGATCGCGCGCACGCCAATCAGCATTCCATCCGCCAGACTGCACACAATTGTCTCACCGCTGATCACACAAGTGCTCGTGCGTTTGGTGAAGATCGACTTGTCGGGAAATGCAGGAGCTTTGTCATCCGTGTACGCGAGCGGTTGCCGCCAAAGCAGTGAGCCCGTACTCCTTTGCAGGCAGTTAAGGTATACCTGAGTGTCGCTCTGCGTCAGCACGAAGAGCCGAGTTCCCTCGCCTGTGGGAGGTGAGAGAAATCGGTGCCCCGACCACGTCTTATCTGAAACCTCCGCGGCATCACCGGAGACCTCAAGGGCGGCGGTCTCCGTGTCATGCGCACCAGAAGATAACGCGGGAGTTGATGACTGAATCGAATCAACTTTGGCAACCGGACCGTATTGAAAAGTTTGTCCGTCCCCGACTTGCCAGGCCACGGTCGGAACCGCACCATCTGCACCACGGAGGGCGACCAGTCGGCTGGCCACCGGTTTGATATTGGCTGTCTCTTCATGTTCTTCAATGATTGGAAACCCATTGCGATTTCGGATCACACGGTCCACGGAATTTTCAAAAAACGGGTCTGTTCCGGAGAAAAATGAGAATCGGTCGATGAAGTACAGGAAATCACGATCGGAGGCCATGAGCCCAAACTCCGCCATCCCGTGAATCGGTGCCACCGTGTCGAGAGATGAGTTCGAGTCGTTCATCGATCCTCTCGTGGCGTCCTCCAGTTCATTGTAGACTGCATCCAATTGGGGCTTGAACGTGTCGGTGGGAAGTGACCAGTGTTCTCGACCACTTGCTCGATCCAGCGCGATGATGCGAAACGGTGTGCGGATCACAATACTGTCGTTCCAGAAAACTGGTCTCCAGTTGCTGAAGCTGTCGATGCGGTTTTCAGCTGCGGGATCAAACGCCGACAACAGAATTCCGGCGTCAGGTTGAGGCACGCCGGGAAAATTCCAAACCCCTTCGCGCCATGTCCACAACGGCTGCGGCCACGGTGGTGCAATTGTGCCGCTCGAGGCGGATGCTGAAAATGACAACCGTGCGGAGTGCGATGCTTCGTCACTGGTATTCAAACCGGTCAGCTTCGCTACGAGCGGACGCAATTGTTGTTGTAGTTCAGCATGCAGCACCGTGCCGGAGTACATTTCATCCAGCTGACGAACCTGCACGGCAACCTTGCGTGAGTCACCTTTGAGCAGCTCACAGGTCAGATCAATCACTTGTGCCTGGAGACCAGCTTCCGTCAGCGGAAACTCGCGCGCCACACGAGCCGCTTCGCGGCGACCGCCACGGCGAATCGCTGATTCCAGCTCCTGTTCGGAAATAACACGGTTCGCATCAACCCAGGTTTGCTGCAATTCCCGGGAACTCTGCAGGAGCAACAGCCGTGCGCGGCTTTGCAGGCTGATGACCGATTGCGACTCTGAATTCAACTCGAACACATCGTGCGGATGGGCAAAAATCAGAAGCAGAGATTCCCGCATCAGTTCAGCATTTCCGCGATCTCGCCCCGATTCCGCTGATCGCAGAAGTAATTCGATCTGTCGGTCACGAAACAGATGCTGCGAAAGAACTTCCGGAAGTCCATGTTTCTGGATTGCGGAAAGTTCCGCAGCCGGGCGCTGCTGAGCGAAACAGGTCGCATCGCAGAACGCCCACAGAATGCCGACTTTCACGACACAATGCAGCAGAAGATTTGTCCACAATTGGTGCATGAATGAAACGTTGCTCAGAATGATGTCATTTGTTTTGGCAGCCTGATTGAAGTATACAGAGGATTCCCGCAAAGCGTGAGGGGAAGTCGCAGTTTCCGGCCCCGCAGATTCTCGAAGAACGTCAATTCACATGCCTGTCTCAGATTACACTTTTTTCAACGATGCTGACAACGACACTCCGCCAGGCGGTCAAGCGTCGACACCGTCGCTGGCCACCCACATTGTCAATGGTGTCGAACGGCTGGTATTGGATGCCATCGAAAAGACAAAGCCACTTGAGGTTGATCCCTCACGTTCGCAGTTATTCGAATTGTTCGTGGCGGCTGAAGAAGCAGGCCTGATTGCCGATGACAGCAATGTCGGAGTGTTTGATGGCTTTGACGAAGAAAGCTCCGTCACGGACTTGTCAGCCGACAGTCTCTGTCGGCTGCTCGCCCGACGCTGGGGCCTGGACATGGCCGCTCGGGAAGCACAGGCGTTGCAAACGCGTCTGCCAGCCGATCAGCTCGAACGCATGCGTGTGTTGTGGTCCATGATGCGCATGTGGATGGAATGGAGCTACGCCTGGCGACGCTGGAGCGAGTTTCATCCATAGTCGTGGCAGTGGCATCACGGTGGGCACAATCATCGGGCGGATAAAACCTGTCGGGTCGGGTATGCGTTTCATTCGCAAAGCACCGGCCAGCACGACGCATGCGGCTCGTCACACATCAACCGTCAACGACCACTTGCGATCAGCGTTCGTCGCTGGAAAAACAGGATCATTTCTTCATTGTTCTCTGGATTCGGCACTGCGCTGACCATTTGCCAGCCACGATCTCCCAGTTTCGCGATGTATCCTCCCTTGAATGTGCCTTCCTTGTCGGATTCAAGGTAATACGTCATGTATTCCATCTGCGGCTGGATGAGCGTGTCAAAGAGCAGTCGGGTAAAAAGTTCCGCCGACCAGATGGTGAGGATCAGGAGAAACAGTTGTTTGTAGCTCATCGCTGTTTCCTTCCGGAATGATTCCTGTAACTTGGACATTCATGTCCGAGATCCTGGCCGAGCGACGGACATGAATGTCCATCCTACACGCGATCGTTCCGAGTGCGCACCAGAAACCTGACTGATCTGCAGCATGAGTTGACCCCATTTTAAAAGAGCTAGTCAAGCTGCGCGCGTCCGGTTGGATTCCGCTTTGCATTGCGGAATTCCCTGATCGCTTTTGAAGTCAGCGGGCGAGACGAAGTTTTAGATTCTGGTGCCAACTGAGACTGGTAATTCACGGGATCAAGGAAGTCATCTGCCTTTCCGGGCTTGACTGGTTCGATCGGCATCTTCGGTTCTTCGGTGGCGTTCGGAGTCGTCTGCAACGGTTCAGCGATGCCCTGCGGATTGATTGCAGGCACATCCGGAACGACAATTCCCGGCTGAGATTCAAAGGTGGTCGGTGGGATCCGATTTACGTTTTCAATGGCTCCCGGTTCGAACGGTCGAGAAGGATTGCCGAGCGATTCCCATGAGTTCACATCGGGGCCAGCGACGAATTCTTCCGGCACTGTCTGCAGATGTGCATTGTCCAGAGCCCGTGACATGGCTTCACCGCGAATTCGTGCATCATCGTAGGCTTCCGGATTCCATTCCCCTTCAGCAAGGTAGATCGAATTCGTTTGCAGAATCGTGCCCTTGCGGAAATTCAGTTCGGTAATGGCCTTATTATAATCCACGATCAGCTTCAGGTAACCCTGATCGGCATCGCGGCTGGAGATCCGGGCATCCAGCACGCGCCCCAGGATAATCGGGTCATTCGCGTTTTCTGCGTCCGCTCGAAGAGCAGTTGCTTCTGCATATCCCTTAGCAGCAGCAGCTTTTTTCATGCCGGATTCGGCCAGCAGATAATTCTGTTCCATGTTGATCATGGCATCGCTGAGTTCATAGCCGACTTCCACTTCCTGGCGTGCCAAAACAGCGTGGGCTTTGCGAAGCCGTAACTCGTAGTTTCGAACCTGAGCGCGAGCGAGTCGTAGCCCGACCGGCAATGTAAACGACATACCGGTTGTCCATGAGGTGTTTTCTCCCTGGCTCAGAGATTCATAGAAACTGTTGTAGCCGACGTCGGTGCTACCATCGTCGTCTTCGTTGCCGAACAGGTTGTCACCAAGTCCGTTGACGCGGTACTGCGAAACAAAATCCAGACGTGGACGCGCCAGATTCTGTGACGCTTTGTACTGCAGTTCCAGACTCCGGATTTCCCACTTCTGACGTCTCAGTTCATTTCGATGCGACAGCGATTCCAGTAAACAGGATTCCCAATCCAGTTCCAGCTTGGCAGCTGATGGCACATCGATCGGCGTGATAAAGGTGCCGTCGTTGAGTGGCAGCCCCAACAGACGACGCAGGCGATATTCAGCCTTTATGACGTCGCCGAGCGATCCTTTGATGCGGGCTTCGCCTTCATAAAATCGGCTCTCGGCCTGCAGAACCGATTCGGCAGGGCTGTCTCGGTTATCCAGTTTGTTAGAGAATCGCAAAAAATCCTGGGCCGTCTCGATTTCGGAGTCATACAGCTGCAGAAAGAGGTACAAATCCCAGTAGCGGTTTTCCACGTCACGCAGCAACGTGGTGACCGATTGTTCAAATTGCAGCAGTGAGATATCGGAATTGATCCGCGAGATCAGCACGCCCTGAGCAACGCCCGAAACACCTCGAACATTCGATTGCTGCGGACCAGCAATGCGAGTGAACTCGACGCCTGACCCAGCCAACAGCGGCTGCCGATATTCTGCCTGCAGGAAGCCTGTATAAGCTGAGTTGAAGAGTCGCGTCTGATTGCTGCGGCTGTAATTGACGTCATGCTCCACTGCCAGTGTACCGGCAGTGGCAATGGTTTTTTCCAGGCGAGTTTGAAACTGAGCCGTGTTATCCTCCAGCGTGCCCCCTGCGGGGATGCCGATGTTGGGAGTATTCTGTGGATCTTCCGAAGCACCACCTTGCAAAGAAGAAGTCAGAATCGGGTCGAAGTTCGATAACGCAGCTTCTGGGCCGAGGTTGCCAAACAGAAAACCCGTATCCTGAATCGCATTGTCCCACACCGAAGCCACTTGACCTGGATTTCCCATAAGCGGGTTCGATGGTGAACCAAAACTCTGATCGTCAACGATGATTTCGGCATTCGCGAGTGCCATGCGAATACACTCATTCAACGTCATTTCTCGCGGATCCACTTCTTCCAGACTTGTGATACTCCGTGGTCCGCGCAGCAGTTCTGGATTGGTTTCAAGGGGCTCACACTGTGTCGGGTATTCAATCGACGTGGCGTAGCCTTCGTAGTGCTCAAGCCCTCGGTCTTCTCCGATCAGGTACTGCAGACGCGATCCCGGCCCGGCGCAGCCCTGCCCGAGCATTGCGAGCAGCAATACCATGCCTGATGAGCGTTTCCATCGATTTGTCTTCACGCCTGACTCCATGGGGAGGGCATCCAATTTTTGTTGTTCGCACGAAGTGTGAGTTTCGCTGCGGAGATCGCTGTCGATTCGTCTGCGATGACCTGTGCAACGGCAGCGAAATGGCAGAGCTTCATAATCGTTATCGTCAGTACAATCGTCAAACTTTGCGCAATCTTCCAATGAGGTTGTTTTGATACAAAAGAAGAGCCCGTGTCGAAACACGGGCTCAGTCGTTCAAACAGCAGATTCTACACGTTCTTTGATGCGTCCCCTCGCGGCATTGACCTGAATGATTTCAGGAATCGATTGAGAGAAGAACGGCGTCACCTGCCATGAAAGATGGTTTGCTCTTCGGTACTTTCCGACTGGTAACTGGGGCAGTTGTGGAAGGTTATTCCGGTCAGCAGAATTTTGTGGGCACATGCATTTCGCGAATACGCAATTGTCTGCCTCTGGTGTTCACTTCCGGACAATCAGTGCCGAAATCTGGCAGATCCCGGCGAATCCTGAAAATCCCTAATCGTGATCCAAGTTTGGCTCAAGTGAGTCCACGCGGAATCCGAAACCGACTATGCGGCATCAGTGCGGCAGATTCTGCCGATGCGCGCTGTTGATCGCTTCTGAGGACTCCAGTCTTAACCAACCAGCAATACCATGCACACAGACCGCAAAATCGGTTTTGCAATGGGGATCCTGTTAATCGGGATCGTGGCTGCGCTCTTTTTCCGTAATGAACCACTGCTTTCCACCAAGCTCCCCGGAGTTCGTCGCGAACATGAACTGAATGAACGCCTCCGTGAACGCGATGTTGCCGTCTATCTGAACGACGAAGTTCCAGTCGCGCCGCCTGAGCAGGCTCAAAGCGAGCAACAATGGACTCTGCGCGATGTGCTGCAGAAAATGGATCAACGAAACAAGACGGCACCAGTTCCCGTCGGGGCTGGGTCGAGCATCAACGATCCGGTTGCAGACATCAAAGATTCGGATCTTGATGGCTATCGCCCGCGAAAGCGCCGCGCTACGCAGGAATCGACGGTCCAGGAATCGACTTCAGATCTTCGGGAAATGTTCCTGGAACGAGAGCAACCTGAAGGGGGGCGAGGAAAGTACGGCGCTTTACCGCCGCTGTTGCCCGTAGAACCCGCGAATGCTGATGTCGTGACTGCTCCATCATTGCCGGTCTCCGAACCAGGTGGCTCAAGCGACGGACACGCTGCTGACGCGCCCGCTTCTGATTTTCAGCCGCCGGAAGTCTTCGAAGAGTATGTCGTAAAATACGGGGATACTTTGTCGGGAATCGCGCAGCGCATGCTCGGATCGCAGAAGAAGTACATCGACATCTATCAAGCCAATCAAGATCGCATGGCCAGTCCGGATCGACTTGACGTCGGAAAGCCGCTCCGAATCCCGCGTGTGGCTGAGAACGAGCGGCCGACCTACTGAATCCCCATGATCGGGCGGATGAGCAGGTATGTTCCGGCAGTCAGAATCGGAATGCCAATCAGATTCAGCCACAGGCCTATGATGGCCATCTGACGCAGGGGAACTCTGCCTGTGCTGAAGACGATACCGTTCGGTGGAGTCCCCACCGGCAGCATGAAACTGCAACTGCAGGCGAGCGTGGCGGGGACGAACAGCATCCGTGGGTCGATATGGAGCGGCTCCGCCAACGCCAGCACTGTCGGGATAACTGCATTCACGGTCGCGACGTTACTGGTGAGTTCCGTCAGCATGGTCAAAGTCAGGCACAGGATGGCGATCACCAGCCAGCCAGGCACGTCGTGAAGCGGGGACTGCAAAGTCGCGCGAGCCATTTGTCCAGCTGAGTTGCCTTGAACCCTGACGCAAGTGCGAATCCACCACCGAACAGCAGGATCATGTCCCACGGAAGTCGATGTGCTGTTTTCCAGTCCATCAGCGGAATGCTGCGTCCGCGCGTCCCGTGTTCCGGATGGAAGAAAGAACAGCAAGGATGCCATGGCGATCGCAATCGTGGCATCGGAAATGAATTTCTTTCCATAAACATTCGGGCAACCTCTGGCGGTGTCCCGAGACGATTTGAGATCCATGCGAAGGCGAATGCATACTGCGCATACCATCCGGCAAACACTTCCACCGTTCCAAATTTCAGCGGCTCGCGTGTAACCCACAGCAAAGCGGTGACGCTGAACAGAATGAGCATGCGGAATTCCGGCTTCGTCATCGGGCCGAGCGCATTCAAGCGTTGGCGAAGTGCAACGGCGAGTTCCTGATCACTTCGCGAAGCGAACGGGAGTTTTCGCACCAGCACGAACCACACGACCCCAAAGTAAGTGATGGAAATCGGCACACAGCTCAGAAACCACTGTGAGAAATAGACCTCCGGAGCGTCCGGAAGTTGGTTGCGGTAGATGCCGACAGCCGCACTGTTCGTTGGTGTTCCGACGAGAGTGGCCATACCACCCAGAGATGATGCATACGCCAGCATCAGCAGCAGCGGAACAGCCAGCGGTTCAGATCGACGAATGCCTGAATTTTCACCGGCATCGTCGTCCAGAATCTTCAGCATCGCCAGACCGATTGGCAGCATGAGCATCGTGCATGCCGTATTGCTGATCCACATCGACAAGCCGAAAGTCGCCGCTCCGAATCCGAACACCATTCGTCGCGGGCTCACGCCGACAACCGATACGATATTCAGGGCAATTCGTCGATGGAGATTCCAGCGTTCAATTCCCAGCGCCAGAATCATCCCGCCTATATAGAGGAACAGAACGTCCTCAACAAATGCCTTGCTCGTTTCTTCTGCGGTTTGAATCCCGAAAAACGGGAACAGAGCCAGCGGAAGCAAACTTGTCGCAGCCAATGGCACGGCTTGCGTGACCCACAATCCGGCCATCAGGACTGCGATGGAAATCAGTCGATGTGCGGCCGTCGTCATACCGCAATACCGTTCAAAAAATGCAAATCGTGACTCCTGCTATAGTTGTGTTGCA
>JBBJME010000288.1:0-8864 GCA_037719765.1 Planctomycetaceae bacterium | reverse complement strand
TTGGTTCCTGACCCATTTTTAAAAGCGCGATGCTGAGTCCTGGAATGACTCGAATGGTGCCATTGCCGTCTCGCCAGACTCACTATCAACAAGCATCGTTCGAACCATCACAGTAGCCATTCGCTCACGAGCATGGCTGACGCTGATACGGCAGCATCGACCGTCAGTCGCCACTTCCAGAACGTATGCACGGCAGAATCGCTGCCGCTGGTGGTCTTGATGACCAATGCGATGAAGATGTTGCAGCAGATCGTGAACCCAAAAAGAATCAATGACATTGCGATTTTGAGGCCCTGCGGCTGATTCATTCGCACCATCAGTTGTGCTTCCATGCCGATCACGAAAAACAATCCGGCGAGCGTATGGGCCAGCCACCAGAACGCTCCCACGATTCGAACGATCGCAGAACCATTGCCAAATGCGCTCGCCACGGCCGGGCCGACGGGAATTCGTCCGCAAAAAGTGCAGACCCAAAGCTGAATCAGAAAGCGACCTTCGAGAGAATAGACCAGCGTGAACAGGAGCAGAAGAAACAGAGGCAACGGAATCCTGACAGCCCACTGGTTTGGCAACACGACCACGAGCAAGAAGAAGAATGACAACAACGTCCCCGTAAACGCTGACAGCCAAGCCTCAATTCTTTCCATCGTGCGGTTCTGAGTCATTTTCCTTAATCCAGACACACGTCCCTGCGGAATGCAGGCACGTCGAGTCCAATTCGCCCTTGCTCAAACATTACGTATTGCCCAAAAAACTCGTCACGACGGAGTGTGACGGCTACATTGTAATTCGCTGCGAAATGAATTCCAAATTGAGCAGCCAAGCCACCGGTGCAGTTGCCAATGCACCCGAGATTGACTGAAATGAGACATTGTTCACAACCGGACATTACCCATTTCCTGTCGCTTCGACAGTACCCCATTCCGGAATCCTCAAATGATGCCACGATTTATTTGCCTTCAGCTTTTGTATTGTCTGTCTTTCAACGCGGGCGGAACGCTTCTGGTCTCGGAGCCAGTCACCGCCGATGAAAAATCGCCAGGCATCGAATGGAAGATGCACACGATCAACGATCAATCACCCTATGAAGCCTGCGGTGCTGCGGACTTTAATGGCGACGGAAAGATGGATATCTTCTGCGGCGATTCATGGTATGAAGCTCCGAAGTGGACGAAGCACAAGGTGCGTGATGTTCCGGCGAGCGGTCCAAATCCGCACTACAATGAAGACTTCGCTGACTGTCCGCTGGAAGTGAATGGCGACGGACGTCCTGATATCGTTACGTGTAATTATTTCGGCAAGCGTGTTGGCTGGGTCGAGAATCCGGGCGGCGATGCAACGGCACCGTGGACTGAGCATGAAATTGATACGCCGGGAAATATGGAGACCGGCGAACTTGTCGATCTCAACGGCGACGGGAAACTCGATTTTCTGCCGAACACGGGCAACGTAGTTGTCTGGTACGAACTGACGCAGCAGAAACCTGCCGTCGTCTGGACCAGGCATGATCTTGGCAGCGAGGGGGCAGGGCACGGTGTGGGAGTCGGAGACATCAATCGCGACGGTCGCCTCGACATCATCACGCCGAAAGGCTGGTACGAACAGCCCGCCGACCCAGCTTCCAACGCATGGCCGTTTCATGCTGAATTCCAACTGGGAGCAGCCGGGATTTTCATTCACGGCCGCGACGTCGATGGCGATCAGTTGACGGATATCGTTTACGGCATGGGCCACGGATTTGGTTTGAACTGGCTCAAGCAGACTGGCGCATCCGACGGCAAGCGAGCATGGACAAAACTGAATATCGACGACACTTTCTCTCAGGTCCACACGCTGGTGTTTACCGACCTGGATGGCAAAGGCGAACCGGAACTCGTCACTGGCAAACGAGTCTACGCACATGAAGTTGAACCTGGCGACACCGACGCATCCGTTGTCTTCTATTACCAATTCGACCGTGCCGCAGCAAAATGGATCAAGTACACGATCTTCCACGGCGACCCTGCCATCAACGCTCCGAAAGAAGCCAAAGACCGCTGGGCTCTGAAAGATTTTCCAAAAGGCAGCGCTGGCACTGGCCTTCAGGTGGCCGCAGTTGACATGGATGACGACGGAGACTTTGATCTTGTGTGCCCCGGAAAATCCGGGTTGTATCTGTTTGAGAATCTCGGCCAGTGAGGCTAAGACAATGGCAACGCGATCTCTCGCTGTTAATGCGGTCGGATAACTACATGCGACGAGGGCGATCTACGACTTGCCGGATGAAGGGCTCAAGGAGAAATTCGTCGCATGTTTGCTGAGATGCACTCTCGTGAAGAGACGCAGCTTAATGATCCGAATTGAGCTGTGTTTGCTTTGTCTGCGTCACAAGGGAATCGTCTGGCAATCACATTCCTCCGCGAATACAATATTCGTCGCAGGACATGATTCCCTGCCGCAGAAATTCCCTGCTATTGGCTCAATACGGTCGAAATCGCCGTTTGCATTTACGGATTCCATGTCATGACTTCTGCTGTCGCCCTGTATGGACCTGTCATCGACGACGATCGAGGTATCCCTCTGATCAGCGTGCGGCTCGGCGAGCCGTTAGAGACAATTATTGCCAACAATCCGGAATTGAAGGTTGAACAAACTGCTGACGGAGAAATGGTTTTCATGTCACCCACCGGAGGCGAAAGCGGACTTCGAAATTCGGAAATCATTGCCGCTCTTGTCAACTGGGCTCGCAGTTATGGTGGCGTCGTCTTTGACTCATCAACCCTTTTTCGACTTCCCAACGGAGGACTTCGTTCTCCGGATGCCTCGTGGATTCAGGCTGCGCGATGGCAGAGCCTGTCCGATCAGGAACGAAAAACGTTTCCTCCGCTTGCACCGGACTTTGTGATCGAGTTGCGATCACAGACGGATCGACTCGCTGACCTTCAGGACAAAATGAAGGAATACGCCACCTGCGGTGTGAGACTGGGATGGCTGATTGATCCCCTATTTAAGCGGGTTCATATTTATCGTTCGATCGAAGCGCCGGTAGTCCTCAGTGAGCCAAACAGGGTTTCAGATGAGGCTATTCTGCCCGGGTTAGTTCTGGATCTGAGCCGGATTTTTGCCTGATGCCATTAATCGAATTGGTTTTACTGGTCCATCCCGGACGTGATGATAGAACACGTAAGACCGGACCAGACATTAAAGCTGAAAGAATGGTTTCACCCACCGGAGCTTTCGTAGTTCAAATCAAGTAACAGGATCATCGATGCACCATCATGTCAAAGCGGGAGCCCGATAAGATCCTGTGGAAGATCTGGCTGGTCTTTTGCCTGCTGTGCAGCAAGGCGACGGCGAAGATCGGTGACGAGGTCCGGCATGCTGTCTGCCGTGTCAGACGTCTCATACGGATCATTGCCGATGTGGAACAGTTGGGCCTTGCCGTAAGAGCTTCCTGCCATTGTCTCCACTCATTCACCTCTGCACCTACATGATGCGATGCGTCGGTACTGGACGCCCTGGGCGGAAACTTTGCAGGGAGATGACGTTCTGGGAGACACCAATCGCAGCTGCAGCTGCGGCGAGTTCTTCGCGGACGATCAGTTCCAGATCCGCGGGATCTGTGGCCACGCGTGCATTCACCACGACGTTTGCGGAGAGCGTCCTGGAATTCGATGCCAGTGAAAGTTCCGGGCCGGTGGCATTGCTGACGAGATTCGCCACTGCGAAGCTGCCATCACACAGCCCGATTACCTTCAAATGTGCCGCCTCCGCGCTGGACGACAACAGCCGGGCGTGCAGCCGCTGAATCACATCCATCAGGAAAGCATCCAGATCGAAATCCTGAGTTGATTCCACGACGACCTGGCTGTTGAGCCATCCCAGTTCGGCTTCTCCTTCGGCGTAAATGTCATAATCGACTTCCATCACTCGCCGACCAAACTGGCCTCGCTGCTCCAGCGTTTCGATCAGTGCCGTGAAACCGTCGCCCGTCTTCGCGGAGCAGCGCAGGACAGGTCGACCGGGGTATTCGGATTCAATCAGCGACCGCAGTTCCGCCACTTCCGCCGGTGACATTTCATCGACACGATTGATCACCACAAAGTCGGCCTCTTCGATCTGTTTGCGAAAGATGTAGTTGGCTTTCGGTGAAAACCCACTGGTCTTGTCGCCTCGCAGGATTCGCAACCCATGGCTGGGTTTCAGGATCACTCCATAGGGCGCAATGTCGAGCGGCACACCATAGACTTCCGTCAACGGACGTATCACGGTCGCAACGAGGTCCGTGCAGCTTCCGACCGGCTCGGCCAGGATCACGTCCGGCAATTGCCCTTCACCCAGATGCTCGACCGTCGAAGTAAGTGCATTGAAATTGCAGCAAAAGCAGGATCCAGCAACTTCGCCCACATCGAAGCCCTGAGATCTCAGGCTCTGAGTATCCACAAGATCCGTGGTTTGATCATTGGTAACGATGCCGACTTTCTTGCCTTGTTCCATGTAATGGCGGGCGAGTCGAGAAATTGTGGATGTCTTTCCGGCGCCGAGAAATCCACCAACCATAATGTAAACGGGCTTCATGTTCTTCTTTTCTTATCAGGCAATTTCAGGCAACAGATGAGTGCCCGAAGTCTTCGTTAAAAGTGGAGGACAACTATTTCCGATCGGGAACTTCAAGACGGCAGCATCCGAGGTCAAGAAACCTCGTCCCTTTGCCTCCGGTGCACTGCAGATCCTCATGCAGTCGATAGTACATGTAGCGTCCTTCACGCCGCACCTCGACAAGATTCGCGTACTTCATGATCTTGAGGTGATGCGAAATGGTGACGACTTCAGCGTCGAGCAGTTCCGCAAGATCGCCGACCGTCAGCTCCCCGTACCGCAGCGCGTTGACAAGTCGCAGCCGATGAGGATCACTCAACGCTTTAAGTCGTTCCGCGCAAAAATCCGCATCAAAAACTTCCTGTGTCACAATGGGTCACCATTCCGGAATCATATTCTGAAGATCATCAGATCGTGCGAGTTATGGTACTCACCGCGAAGCCGCGTTGCAAATCGCCTGGGCGCAAATATCACGGTCGGCCAGTTTGTCGATTTACCGTAGGGTGTGTGAAGCGGAGAGAAACACACCATGTACGATTGCGCATGAAAGTGGTGCGTTGCGCTCCGCTTCACGCACCCTACAGCAATCGCAGATTCATAAACTGCCCTGCCGTGGAGCAATATTGGAATTGTCGAAAGCTTGTCCTGCGATGGTGGCATTCAAGTGCCACACTGGCTAAACGTTGAGGCCAAAGGAACCAGCGTGAATGAAGCCTCAAGGCCAACCTTTTGCAGTTCCTCCCATCGAGTTGCTGGTACGGCCTTCTGCTCACCACGATGCCACACAGTTCCGTAGTCATCCCGGATTTCAGCGAAGGGACCACGGTAGACAAGTTCAACATGGCTCGATTCCGCAGAGACTAATGGCTTCACGGCAACAATCTTCGTTTCCCGAAGTGGCTGCCCATTGGACTGAAAGCAGGCTCCTGACCGGAAGGTCGTCAGTCGGCTATCGACGAACCCCGCTTCGGTCAACTTCTGCATCAGAAGCCTTCTCACGGGGACATGCTTCACATGAGCTGCTGGGCCCGGTAATTCAATCGGACCAGTCAGTGGCGACTCACTCGTCAGCATATGCAGTTCCAATTGACCGCCTGGCTTCAGATTGCGGTAAACCTCGCGAATGATGCGGTCCATTTCAGCGTCGGCAGTTGGGACATTAAAGGTACCGCGCAGCCGGATCTGATCGGCTGGTGCAGCGGGAAGAGTAAATTCGCTTCCCATACGATGCTCCCAAACCACCGGACGAACCTGAGCAGCGGCAATGCTGCAGGATGTCGAATCGCCAACCATCTGCTCCAGTGTCTGTCCTCCGCCGCGATGTTCCAAGTCACCTTCCAGAACGTAAAATTCCCACAGTCGCTCATCGGGGTCATGAACCCAGAACTTTGTCTGTTTCGCGTAGCAGCATTCGACTCCTTCTTGGCGTTGTGTGGAGATCCCCGCCGCCTCGATGCGTTTCTGGGCGTTTAAAAGATCGGCTGTATTTGCAAATCGGAACCCGAGATGGTTCAGCGAACCTGCCTCCTGCGGCGGATTGGGCTCAAGCGACAGCACAAGCGGAGGCGAGTCCAGCTCAAACTTCGCATAGTCCGCTCTTTGTTTCGCGGGTGCGACTCCAAGCACCAATTGCAGGAAGGCAGCAACTCGTTCGATGCTGGAAACATTCAGTGATAGATGAAATCGGGTGCCGACCTCAGATGCAGGCAAAGCCGCTCGGGACGATCGGATTTCCAGTGGAACAGATAACGGAACGACTGTGGACATCATCAATTCTCCTGCATCGCAGTGATCGCGGGTTGAGGCAATCCAGCGGCTGCGTTTGTTTCGAAGGGGACAGCACTCTGAGGTGACTGCGCGGGATCAGGGACGGAAATGCACCACGACCAAACAGCGAATCCGGATGAGACAATCGCGAGAGTCATAAATGCGGGGGAGTAACTGCCAAACTGTTCAAGACTGCGGGCAAAGATGACTGGGCCGGCAGCAGAAGCCATGACAGTCAGCAGTTGAGCAACAGACTGGATCTGCCCAAGGTGTCGCCGACCGAACGCTCGGCTCCAGATCGTAAAGAACAGTACCGTTGTGATGGTGCCGGAAACTCCCATTCCGACTCCGTAGAGTGTAATGCCGGGCAACGAGCGAACAAAAGGCAGAGCCGCCATGCAGGTGGCCTGAAGCAGCAAACCCACGGTCAAAAGCCGATTCAATGGCCACCGCTGACCAATCCATCCAATCGGCAGCTTTGTGAGAAGTCCAACGGTCCCCGTCAGGGTAATCAAATTGTAGAAGACGTCTTTTGAGAACCCCTGCGACGTGAGCACCGACTCATTGAACAGTGAAAGCCCTGACCCGATCAATCCAACCAGTGAGGTCGCAAGGGCAAAGACCCAGAACGATTGCGTCCGGAGCGCTTCCAGCAACGTCAGGCTCACATTGCTTTGAGTCTGGGGAAGTCCGCAACACTCATCCAAAGCCGACGGTGTCTGAACAACAGGGGATTCTCCTTCAGGACGTGGATCCCTGCAGAAGATAATACACACCGGCACGAATGCCGCCAGCGAATATCCAATCGCCTCCCAGACGACTCGCCAGTCTGCTTCTGCCCACGGTTTTGCAATCTGAGCAGCGTATGCAAACCCAAGCGTCAGCAGCAAAGAATAGACTGCCATCGCCAGACTGGTCCGCTGGGCAAACCACTTGCCAACCATTGTGATGCTGATGACCGAGAGGGCACTTTGTCCGAAACCTCTGGTGAGCATCACGGCAACGGAAAATTCCCGGCTGCCACTCAATCGTGTCATCCATAGAACGACGACAGTCAGTGCGCTCACTGTGAGTGTCAGGGTGATCCGAAGTCCGAACCGATCAATCAGCCAGCCGCATGGCAGGCAAAACAATGCTCCCAGCAGAGTGCCCCAGAAGTTGATCTCGCTGAATGATATCCGACCAATCTGCAGGTCCGGGTCACTCAACAACCGCTCCGTGATCATTCCAAGGCCATGTGTTCGGCCAGGCAACGTGGCAACCATCGCCAGCGCAGCAATTACCACCATCACCCAGCCGTAGTTGGATGGCTCGTGAATCGCCTTCGTCAATGATGCGGATGACTTCATGGAGCGTTCCAAAACGCACTATCGAAAATATGGAGTGCCAGTGGATTCCTGAGCCACGCGTTTCTTCAGCGTTTCCTGAAATGCGGCATAGTGCGATTGTCGCTGGTCACCGCCATCGGAACGCGAGTTGTAGCTGATGTAGAACGCTCGTCGCATTCCGGTCGACTTGTTCGCGGCGGACCCATGCGGCGTAAGGCCATGGAAGATGGCCACATCTCCCGGATCCAGTTCCAGAAACTCACGCCGACTCTCACAAACACAGTCGGATGGCAACATGTATTCATTTGGATCCGAAGTAAGAAATCGTTCATGGTATCCGCGATAGACTTCGGTGCATCCGTTGTCCCGGTTGCTGCCATCGATTGGGAGTAACACGGTCAGAAACGAACGTGGCCACCCCGGCCAGCTTTGAGGAATGTCCTGATGCAGACGGTAGCCCTTCGCTCCGGGCAACTTGTAAATCAGCTTTTCCTTGAACAGTTCGGCTGGCTCGCCGTAGATGGCTTCCAGACTGGAAGTCAGCCTTTCGTCTAAACAAACTCTATGCAATATGTCTGAGAGATCATTGATTGGGTCAAAGACCTCGAACAACGGTTCGCCACTCACGTGATGCGGCATGAAGCGACATCGCACGTTGTCTGGATCAATCAGCTCTGCCTGTTCAATCAGCAATCGATCGCATTCGTGCTGAATCGAAGTCATCTCCGCGGTCGAAAAGACGCCGCGAAGGCTGATGAATCCGTCCTCGTGGAATGCCTGAAGCTGATTTGGAGTGATGCCTGCGGCCTGGGTCGTATCGATCATCATGGAAGCGATCTCCGGGTGTCAAAATTCTCCGATCACTTCGCCGCCGTCACGAGTGCCCAGCGCTCTCCAGGTGTTCAAGTCGATGTTATCGCTGACGAATCTTGCTGATCCGTCACAAAGAAGCATTTGGATACCACCAATGTGCATGCTGCGTGCGGCCTTCCATCCAATGGCTGTGTATCCCAGACTGAAGGCGTTTGTAACGCAGTCGAAGTTTTTGGAGTTTGGAGTGTAATAATGATTGTAGGCGGTATTGCGAATTTCGCCTGAGTACCAGAGAAACTGGCGGGGATTCGCGATATTCCATGCCCCCGGTGCGGCACACGACGCATCGTCCAGAGAGCTTTGGTAGGTCGTCAGATA
>JBBJME010000287.1:0-8876 GCA_037719765.1 Planctomycetaceae bacterium | reverse complement strand
CACAGACGTTCGCCTCTGCTGCTTTCGTCAGCTATCATCGTGCTGACCATGCTCGCCATCCAGTCGATGGCCTCATCGCGAGTCAGCGCAGACGATGCCGAAGCAACATCCGTCGTCGATTTTCAAAACGATCTTCAACCGATATTTACGCGGCTGGGATGCAACAGCGGACCATGTCACGGAAAGGCACGCGGTCAAGGTGGGTTTCAACTGTCACTTCTGGGGTTTGATCCTCAGCAGGACTACGACGCCATTACCAAAGAAGGTCGAGGACGACGGATTTTTCCAGCTGCTCCGGAACACAGCCTGCTGCTCGCCAAACCGGCGGGCACAATTCCCCACGGCGGCGGACGGCGACTCGAGGCCGGTGGTCCTGAATATCAGACGATGGTCAACTGGGTGCGTCAGGGGATGCCGCGCAAGGCTCCTGATGCACCGACACTGAAATCGATCACCGTCTCACCGTCATCGATCGTTTCGGCTCCCGGGCAGACTCAGTCACTCGTCGTTACAGCGCAATTCTCCGATGGCACCACACGCGATGTCACTCGACTGACTGCGTTTCAATCGAATGAATCACCAATCGCCGCGGTTGATGAAACGGGACTTGTCACTGCCGGACAAATCACCGGCGTCGCGGCGATCATGGCGCGGTTCATGGGACAGATCGCGGTCTGTGATGTGTTGATTCCCCGTTCTGAAGCCATCGCCGGCGAAGTTTACGCTCAGCTCCCGCGTAACAATTTCATTGACGATCTGGTCTGGCAGAACCTTCAGCGACTGAATATTACCCCGTCACCAGTTTGTGACGATCACACGTTTCTGCGGCGCGCCACCACGGATATCTGTGGTCGCATTCCCACGCCCGATGAAGTCACTGCGTTCCTGGCCGATGCGGCACCTGACAAGCGTGCCAGACTTGTCGATCGATTGCTGCTGGAACCCGAATTTGCTGATCACTGGGCGAACAAATGGGTCGATCTCCTTCGACCGAATCCCTATCACGTTGGGATCAAAGCAACATTCAACTACGATCGATGGATCCGTGCGTCGTTTCAGGAACGCAAGCCGTGGGATCGTTTTGTGCGTGAACTGATCACCGCGCGCGGCAGTACGTTTCACAACGGGGCCGTCACGATGTGTCGGGACCGTCGCCAGCCGGAAGAGCTGGCCACGCTCGTCAGTCAGTTGTTTGTGGGCGTGCGACTCGAATGCACCAAATGCCACCATCACCCATTTGAAGTCTGGGGGCAGGAGGACTTCTATAGCTTCGCCGCGTATTTCGCCAGGATCGGTCGCAAAGGGACTGGCATTTCGGCACCAATCTCGGGGTCAGAGGAATTCTTCTTTGCCGGCAGTCAGGGCAGCGTGTCACACCCTGTGACCGGAGAAGTCATGACGCCTCGTCCGTTGTTCGGCGAAGCACCGGCAACTGCGGACGGAGGTGATCAGCGCGAAGGCCTGGCGGTGTGGATCACCTCGCCACAGAATCATTTGTTTGCTCAGGTCATGGCCAATCGAGTCTGGACGGACCTGATGACTCGCGGATTTGTAGAACCTGTCGATGACATGCGGGCGACCAATCCGCCAACGAACGGACCGCTGTTGAAGGCATTGGGGGAAAACTTTCGGGATTCAGGATTCTCGCTGACCGAGCTGGTGCGAGTCATTGCGAATTCGCATGTCTATCAGCTGAGTTCACTGCCAAATGAAACCAACGTTTCAGACACTCGCAACTATTCACGCCACTATCGCCATCGACTGCGTGCGGAAGTGTTGCTCGACGCAGTGACGCAAGTGACCGGTGTGCCACCGGAGTTTGAAGCGATGCCACCGGATTCGTCCGCGAAGCAGCTCTGGACGCACCGTTCGGATTCTCTGTTTCTCGACACGTTCGGTCGCCCCGACCCGAATCAGAATCCGCCGTGCGAGCGCACCACGGACTCGACAGTCGTGCAGAGTCTGCATCTGATGAATTCTGAGAAGCTTTATCTGGATATCGGACACGACAATGGTAAGGCGAGAACGCTTGCAAACAGTGAAAAGACGGCAGCAGAGGTTGCTTCCGAGCAGTATCGACTGATCTTTGGACGCGAACCGACCGCTGATGAGACGCTCCTGGTGGCGGAACAACTTGCCGCCGAGGGCGCGATCCGCCAGAAAGTGATCGAAGATCTGACGTGGGCGATGGTGAATTCGGCTGAATTTGTCTTTCAGAATTAGGGTGAGCGGGAAGGCGTTCGTCGCCGGTTATAGATTCGAGGAGTGACGCATGAGAAATCGACCGCGATGCGATGGATTCACACGACGAAATTCGTTGCAGCTTGGACTCGGAGCGCTGCTGGGTTCAGGTTTCTTGGACAGCCTGCGCACAGTGGCGGAATCACAGCAGGCCGGACGTGGACCAATTGCCAAAGCAAAACGCTGCATTCTGATCTGGATGGATGGTGGTCCGTCGCATTTTGAAACATTCGATCCCAAACCCGATGCGCCACTTGAATATCGGGGCGAGTTCTCCGACATCGAAACCGCGGTTCCGGGAATTGCCTATTCGGAACACATGGTTAAGCTGGCTGCCAGTCTGAATGATTACGCCATGATCCGATCCATTCGCCACGATCAGGGAAATCACGGTGCCGGGAATCACTATATGACGACCGGTGCACCGCCGCGAATTCCGGTTGGCTGCGGAGCCTTTGTCAGCTTCCATCCCAGCATGGGTTCTGTCGTGGCAAAGGAACTGGGGAAAGACAATGGACTACCGCCTTACTTCAGCATGCCACAAATGGCCCGGTCCGGCGGTCCAAGTTTTCTTGGCGCGAAGTACGCCCCGTTCGTGGTCGGTGATGATCCGAATCGGGATAAATTCAAGGTGCGCGATGTCGCGTTGCCTCGGGATCTGACCGATTTGCGGTTTGGATCGCGTAAAGACCTGCGGGCGAAAATCGACAAAATGGTTCGCATCAACGATGAAGCGGCCGGTGATCCGCTGCTGGCGTTCGATGCATACTACCAGCAGGGACATAATCTGGTCACGTCGCCCGATGCGCAGAAAGCATTTGATATTGAACAGGAATCGCCGGAACTTCGCGATCGATATGGACGAAACGGCTTTGGCCAGCGATGCCTGCTGGCTCGGCGACTGGTCGAAGCCGGTGTACCGTTTGTGACTGTCTACGATGGCGGCTGGGATCACCACAGCGATATCTTCGGAGCATTGCGGAAGCGTTTGCCGGACTGGGACAGTTCCGTGGCGACATTGATTCAGGATTTGAAAGAACGCGGTCTGCTCGACAGCACCCTGGTTGTAGCGCTGGGAGAATTCGGACGCACGCCAAAGTTGTCAACGCTGTCCGGCCAGTCGACAGCCGGTCGCGATCACTGGGCCAATGCGATGTCCGTGCTGATGGCTGGCGGCGGAACTCCGGGAGGAACTGTCGTGGGTGCGACAGATCGCAAGGGTTTTTCGGCGGTCGATCGAGTGCTCTCACCCGAGAATTTTGTGGCCACAGTTTATCACAAATTGGGTATCGATCCGGGAAAGATCGTCTACACTCCGGAGGGACGCCCGACGCATTTGGTGAGTGATCCAACTCCGATTATGGAGTTGATCTGAAATATGTTGCGAACAAGTCGAGTCTTCGGGATCTGTTTCATCGCGATCGTATTCATCGAACCGTGTCTCCCTGGCGATCCGCCAGCGATCGAGCGCCAGATACCCGCCGGTGGCCAGCGCGGGACAACGGTCGAGGTGAAACTGGTTGGGAAACCCGGCGACAGCGATCTGCGAGTCGTCAGCGAAGACAATTCGATTGTATTCACGCCGAATGAAAAGAAAGACGCGGCCAGCGTTGCGATCAGCGAAACGGCGAGGCCGGGAGTGCATTGGCTGCGATTCTGCAACACTGATGGCGCCACGGAACTGAAGTCTTTCATCATCGGCATGATTCCGGAAATGAGTGAATCGGAGCCCAACGCAAAAACTGCTGAAGCCAACACCGCAGAACTGCCGTCCGTTACGATTAACGGTGTGCTGGAAAAATCAGGCGATGTGGACACGTTTGCTGTTACGCTGAGCAAGGGCCAGGTGATGATCTGTGCGATGCAGGCAAATTTTATCATTGGTTCGCCGATGGATGCAGTGCTGCAGATCACAGACGCACGTGGAACTGTGATCGCGCAGAATGACGATGATCTCAGTCTTGACCCACGAGTCACCTTCATTGCACCTGACAACGGAAAATGGTTCGTACGCACGTTTGCGTTTCCTGCCGCTCCGAACAGTACAATCGGTTTTGCCGGCGGAGCAAACTTTGTGTATCGACTCACCCTGACGACCGCTGCCGTCGTGGAACACACGGAGCCTGCCATCCGGTTTGATCAGGACAATGAAACATCCCTGGCCGTTTTCGGCTGGAACCTTGAGACCCCAACGGCATCTTTGAATCGGGATCAGCAGGCACTGACGGGACCGTACTCACTGCCATATCCCGTTCCGCGCAGCAACGTTTCGTCGATCGTTGAATCACAGTTGACATCCGATCGCCTTTTAACTTTTCCTGTCGCTGTGACGGGACGCGTCACATCAGCCGACGACGTGTTGTTTGTGTTTAACGCGAACAAATCGCAGAAGCTGAGTCTGAGTGTTCACGCCCAACGCATCGGTTCGATGCTGGATCCCGTACTGATTGTGGAGGACAGTCAAGGCAAGTTGATCAAGGAGCAAGATGATCTCAGCGGCGATAATCATGACGCCGAACTGCATCTCACCATGCCCGCCGATGGGCAATACCGCGCAATCATCCGCGACCGGTTCCGGAATTCCGGTGATCGCTGTTTCTACGTGCTTCGCTGCGAAGAAACTCGCCCGACGTGCGCCGCGACGCTTGCGTCGACAGCCGGAACGCTCAAGCCGGACAAGTCGCTCGAAATCCCGATCACGTTCGAGCGGAAATACGGTTTTGCGGAACCGGTCGATGTACGAGTGGAAGGGCTTCCTGCCGGAGTGGCCTTTGAATGTCCGCGTTCTGAAAAAGACGGTGCGACTGCAAAATCGGTGACATTGAAAATCAGCGGCACATCGACGGAAGCATTTCAAGGCCCCATTCGCATCGTGGCCGAAACTTCAGAATCAAAGCATGTTCAGCCGGTGATATTTACCACTGCGGACGAAACACATGTCGCCGAGTATTGGCTCACGGTTCCGAAGTAGCTTGATTCTCCGGGTCGAGCGGCGGAACAAGATCAGCGTGCAAATTCCGTCGTCTTGCGAGCTGGCTGCAAGCGCGACATCAGCCTCTCCTTTTCAGGTGCGGACAACGTCACCCTGGCCGACACTTCAAACGGGCGTAATTCCCTCTGAATGAGATCTTCATTCAGACGCACGCCGGAAATACGCGACGCAATCCAGCGGAGCGTGGAATCCGGTGCCTCGCAGAAACCTTCGTACGTGATTTCGACAATTCGATTCTGAGGAACATATTTTAACTGCTCATCGAGTTCAGTTTCAATTTTAAGCACCTGGTCGCAGACATCATCGACGTAGGCCAATGGATCAGCGGTCATTTCCGACGACTGACTGTGCAGCCCCCAGCCGACGGATTTGTTGCCCTGCACCTGTTGTCGGGCATGAATGAGCGATTGAGCAACCAGCAGCGGATTTCGACGCACGACCACAATGCTGGACTGCGGAATTGCTTGAGACAGCAGGTTCAGGCATCCGGCATTGCGGTTGTTCTTGTTAAGGAACGGCTTGCCGAATACTGCGCACCAGACGCTGAAGAATCGTCGCATCGAACGCTGTTCGTCGGTCGTCAAATCTGTACGTGGAACATAGCGATCGTTACCTAACCACTGATTCCAGACGCTGAATCCGTCGTTTGGGCCACTTAATCCAGCCGTCTGACCGTAAAAATTGCGGCAGTCGGCTGACTTTCGGCGTGGTAACCAGCGGAACATCTTTGTTCCCGCCAGCGGCGCATCGGGAAACAGGGACGTCAGGTTACTGAAATACGTGACATCCAGGTATCTGGCCAGCGTCTGATAGACCAGTGTCGTGCCGCTGCGGGGAGCCCCTACAACCAGAATAACCGGCGGAATTTCAACGACAGCGGTTTGTCGCAGGTGTCGTTCACGACCAGCAAGCAGACGGTTCAGTGGTCGCGACATCAGTCGCATGGCCTCGTGAACCAATGTGGAATAGGCAGCCCGCTGCCCCGACAGCAGCATGCGGACCAGCAGCCCGATTGGATTTTTGAAGTTTTTTGACGGACGGATTCTCGGAATCATGAAAGGCTTTGCTGTATTATTGTGCGCGCAGATACAGGAAACGCGAGTTGCCTCGGCGGTAGCTCACTCTAGCACGCCGACTTCCGAACGGTCCTGGCGAACTCCACGAGATGCTGATCTCAGGATGATTGCAGATCGAGATAGTGCGTGCTGTGGCGACACGGCCACGCATCTTGAATTCGTGTGGCTTTTTCTTAACATCCCGCAGTCCGGCCGACCAATCGCATAAGCAATCGCCATGATTCTCAGGAAGCATCCTGCGTAAACAGCTGCTCAGGAATGGAACGGGTATATACCCTACTCAGTTCTCAAGAAAGACCATATTCGAATTGAGTTTCAAGCCCCGATCGAGGAAACATGCGCAGTTGCTGGCTCTCTGAGTACAGATTCAGGCTTGGGAATCCATGCAGTTCACATCTGCAAACCAGATCAAGCGTTGCGACAGGAATTCGGGTCTGCAAACACAGGTTCATCCAGATCGGTATCTAGTTTCCGCCAAGTCCTGATTGAAGTTCAATGTACGAAATCGCTTCGATATCACCTAAAGATTCATCGCTCATCGAAGCGATTTGCGAGAACGATCCGTCGGCATGGTGTTTTATTCCGCTGCGGGAGTCTGATGCAGCATGGTGTTCGCAGCCCTTTTGCCGACTGTGGAATCTGACGTCCGAAGCGGCCGGTGGAGTCGTTACGCAAGGCGCCATCGCGAAAGCATTCCAGGTGACAGGAGTCCCTGCGGATGAATTCTTCCTGCGTGTCATCATGCACAACAATGATGTCTCGGAAAACATTCAGCTGCTGCTGGATGATGAAACAAGAATCCAGGTTTCAGTTCAGTGCGTGTTCAGCAATACTGATGGAGCGGTGATGGGGCGATTTCTTCGCTTTCGTGTGCTGTCCGACCGAAGTGCGATCGATCATTTGATCGATCAGATTACAGCCGCTCGAATGCAACTGCGCGTTCTGAGAGCGCGTGAGCTGGAAATCCTCAACCTGGTGTATGAAGGCCACACGAACAAAGCCATTTCAATCATCGCAGGAATCAGCGAGAAGACAGTCGAGAAGCATCGAGCCAGGATCCTGTCGAAGCTGGGGCTGAACTGCACGACCATGATGGTGCGCCTGATCACGGTGGCTCGCATGTGGCCGAGTCCATTGCTGGCCGGCGAGGAAAACTCTGCCGGCGATCAAATGGCAGCGTTGAATCATCGATCATCTAACGGACTCAGCCGCCAGCCACCGACAGCCTGCGAATAAGGCTTCAATGGATCCGGCAATGGTTCACCGATCATTCCCAGCGACCATCTCGCGCTGCCCGGAATGAGGGTATCCCCCGGGTCAAGTTCATATGCTTCCAGAAGTCCTGGCACGGCAGATTTCGCACGCATCAACCCCAGCGCGATGGCTGACATGCGACGTACGGGCTCTCGTTCCGGCATCAAGCCACCTCGATCCGCCACCCGCGCAATAAAGGATTTTGCCATCGCCGGATCAGGATCATTTTCATGGAACAATCCGAGCGTCCACATTGCCGCCGTCCGCTTGAAGTCCCCACCGGGTGCAGACTTACTGAAATTAGGTTCCAGAAATGCATGCAGGTCCTTGAGACGCTCCAAACCGGCATATTGTATGAGATACGATGACTGCAGCTCGATATTGGCTCCGGCGGGAATCAGAGCTGGATCCTTAAACATCTCTTCGTTTCGCATCAGTTGATTCCTCACCGCGTCCCGAACGGCCACATCCGGATACAGATGCATCAGCCATGCAGATGTCACCAGAACCTCATTGTGCGGATGTTCAAGCAACGGAACGCAGCGATCCGAAAACTCTGTTGCGCGAAGCTGTCCCAGCAGCAGCAGACTTTGTTCAATCCCCTGCCAGTTATCGGGGCTTGCCGCCAGAGTGTCGCCGGCCATCGCGATGATGCCATCTCGCAGTTGAGCATGTTCCTGGACTACCAGAAACAACATCTCACGTGCGACGTTTCGGACTTCGAGATGCTTGTCGCTCAGTTGCGTGTGCAGCCAGCCGGAACGTTCAACATCCGGAAATCGTTGCATGATGTGAGCGGCGGTCATGCGGATGACTGCATCGCGATGACTGCGTCCCGTTGGTAACGCCAGAACAAGAGCATCCGGATTGACTCGGAATAATGCCGCCCATGCTGCGGAGGCGACGCCGTCTGAAGTGTCCGCACACAGGAGGTACAGTCTGGCATGTGCTTCCGGCTTCGCGCTGGTCAAGAGCTGGATTGCCAGCAGCCGTTCAAGGACACTGCCTTCAATATAGGAGTCTGCTTCGTTGAATGCCATGTCCGGGGTCAAAATCGAAAGCGCCCTGGCAGCCGCGTTGCGTTTTTCGAAGGCCAGCAATTCGCCGTGCAGGACAGACTGCAGCAGTTCCGAAACGTGTGCATCACCCAGTGCCGCGAGTCCATCACAAGCCAGCGACACGGCCACCGTCGTTTCAGAACCAGCCGCGAGTCGTTGTTTCCAGATATCGCCTGCAGCAGTGAATTTCCAGTGTGCCAGTGCCGGGTCGATCCAGTGTCTCTGCCAGTAATAGTCATAATCATTCAGCTTAAG
>JBBJME010000286.1:0-8893 GCA_037719765.1 Planctomycetaceae bacterium | reverse complement strand
GCGCCTACCTTCGTTGCTGAGCAGTGGCTGCGGTTCTTTCGGATCCCGGATTGCTGGCCGCGATTCCATCGAAACCTGATTGCAGCTTGTGCTCTGCATGATTGGGGCAAGGCCAATGATTCGTTTCAAAAGGCGTTGATTGGTGCGGGCGAGCAGGCGATTCGCCACGAGCATCTCAGCGCTCTGCTGATTGCGATGCCGAAGGTTCATTCATGGCTGAAATCGGCTCAGATTGATGTGCCGTTGGTTCTTTCGGCAGTACTGACACATCATTTCAAAGCGGCAGACACGGTGTCCGGCTTTGCCCAGAAGCTGGCGTCGTCGCGATTTCGACTCGTGAATGATGACGACGGTTTCCAGCAAACGCTCGATATTGCTGCCAGTGAACTGGGCATTGCACCATTGTCCTTCGGTGACCTCCCAGTCTCATGGACCTTTGATTCCGGGAAGCAAAGTGTTCGGGACGTGCGAACGATCGTTCAGGACGACATTCTTGAACCTTACGAACAGCTCATCAGGCGAAACGAATCAGAACGTCGGCTACTATTGGCGGTGCGAAGTGCGTTAATTGCGGTAGATGCAGCGGGTTCTGGAATTGTTCGGGCTGCGGACAGTTCCGTAGCGACGTGGATTCAGCAAAGCGTTACTCAGCGCCCCGTTTTGACGCATGATCAGATTCATGAAGCGATCATTGAGAAACGCCGACAGCAGATGGTGTCATGCGGACAGTGGCACGACTGGAACGACTTTCAACTGGTCTGTGATCACCTGCCTGAACGTGCTCTGCTGCTGGCACCGTGTGGCAGCGGGAAAACACTGGCCGCTTGGCGATGGATTGCCGCCCAGTTGGCAAAACGTCCGGCAGGTCATGCGATCTTTTTGTACCCAACACGGGCGACGGCCAGAGAAGGATTTCAGGATTATGTCTCATGGGCTCCGGAAACAGACGCCGCTCTGATGCATGGGACCAGTGAATTCGATCTGGACGGAATGTTTGAAAACGCTCCCGACGACGACGAGCGCCGTGGCAGAAACTACGAAGCTGAACGACGACTGTTTGCTTTGGCTTATTGGCCGCGCCGCGTGTTTTCCGCGACTGTGGATCAGTTCCTGGCCTTTATGCAATACAGCTACGGTGCGATGTGCATGCTGCCAGTATTGACGAATTCTGTTCTGGTTATCGACGAGGTACACAGTTTCGACAACAACATGTTCTCCGCTCTGAAGGATTTCCTGAAAGCCTTCGATATTCCAGTGTTGTGCATGACCGCGACATTGCCAGAAACTCGCCGACGGGATCTGGTGGAAACCTGCGGTCTTGCCGCGCCGCAGGCATGGCCCGAAGATCTGCAAGAGGTCGCTGATCGTCGGCGATACCGGTTTATGCATGTATCCAATCGCAAAACCGCCGAGAGTTCCGTTCGAACGGCGCTCGCCGAGGGGAAGCGAGTTCTGTGGGTCGTGAATCAGGTCAAACGAGCCCACGATATTGTCCGGTCTTTCGTGCCGGAACTTCCCGATGACAACAACAGGGAGGCAGAACTACACACCGGCAATGGTGTCCCGGTTGTCTGCTACCACAGTCGATTCTGCCTCCGTGATCGGGTCGCTCGCCATGCGGAAACCATGAAGTATCTGAAGGCAACTCACACGGGCGCGGCGTTGGGCGTTACGACTCAGGTTTGTGAAATGAGCCTGGACATCGACGTTGACCTGCTTGTGACAGAAGAATGTCCGGTTGCATCAATGGTTCAGCGAATGGGGCGATGCAACCGCAACCGAAATGCTCGATCGCTTACGACATCCGGTCATGTTGTTGTTTATCCGCCGGAGAACAATGAAAACCTGCCCTATGATCGCAATGACCTTGCCGGACTTCCGGAGTTTCTGAAGCGTGCCGAAAGCCGCGACCTGTCACAAAGTGATCTGGATCACATTATGAGTGCCGTCCCATGCCCAGCCGCACCCGGTGACAAGTTATCACGCTTTCTGGAAAGCGGGGCGTATGCCGTTGGTCCCCGCGACGACGGAGGAGAGGGATTTCGTGATACCAACGAATTCAGTCGACAGTGCGTGCTGCAACAGGATATCGCTAAGTATCTGAGCGCTTCGCGGAAAGAACAGCCGGGGTTCATCGTTCCGGTCCCGAACCGCCGCATTCTCTGTGGCGATGAATTCAGTGCCGCAGCCACTGGCTTGCCGTCGTGGCTGTTTGTTGCCCCCAATGAAAATTATCACAGGGCTGTCGGATTTTTGGACAGACCTGCATCTGAATGGAGTTCTTCGACATGACCAATGACACAAAAAAAACAAAGTCGTCGAAACGTAAGGTGAAGGATCCGATCGGTGACACATGGGAGGAAGGTATGGTAGCTGAATCAGATACCGTCCGAATTCAGTATGATCTCTACGATCTTCCGACAGCTCAGCACAAAGCCGGTCTGGCTGGTCTGCTGTTGCAGATCAAGTCGATGCTCAATCGCGACCGAGACTTGCCGGTGCCAACCGTGGTTCCTGACCCTGAGTTCCCGGACACGCGGCTCACGATTGAGTTCACCGCCGCCTCAGTGCAGTCGCTGTTCGATGATCTGTACGACGCAACGAAGGACGAAGGCGCTGTTCGAGAAAAGCCGTTCACTAAAGGCAAAGGGGCGGACAAAACCGAGGTTCCACCTCTGCGCCGACAGACATTTGTTAAGACCGACAAAAAGGGCAATGAGAAAACCATTGAAGGTTATGTCTACCTGGAACTTGCTCCCAGCCTGAGCACGCTGACTCACTATCTGCCAGCCGAAGGCGAATGGGTCAAACTGTGGCGTGACCTGATCTGGCAGATCATCCGCGAAGGAAAGAAAAAGGCCCCGTACATCAAGCGAGCTGCAAAGAAGAAGGAACTTCAGGACGTTGCGGCCAACGATGACGACTCAGAAAGTTCTGATGCATCGTCAGATGACGACACTGAAACCAGTCGCGGCGACGGCAGCACGTGGGACGACCTGTTGAAATTTGCGAAGAAAGGGCGGACGCGCAGGGGAAGTTGTCCGGAGCAATGCTGCTGGGGGCGATGGAGAAAAATGCGGAGTCTCTGACTTTGGTGGGACGCATCGATCAGAATCTGTTGCTGCATTTCTGGCCTCTGGCAGTGATGGTCTTCGTGCCCGTCTTTATCGACGGCGATGGTGAATCTCACATTGGTCGCCGGAGCAAGAAGAATTCCGATCCTCATTACTGCATTGCCGTTCCGGAGGTCAGCAACCTGACTCGTTTCGTAGAAGACTTTCCGAAGATGCTGCAGCAGCTCGGTACGGAAAAGGCTGCGTTTCGACCTCGTGAATCGCTCATTGATATTCCGGCCGAAGGTGCATTTGCGTTTATAGAACATCTCGCAGTTCTGGCACCCGGGAAGCTGGGAGAAACGGGAGTTCGACGTTCCATTGCGGCGGTCGACTACTTCCACCTGACCAAGGCCGGAAACAACGTGAAGTTTGTCACCACGGGACGAGTCGTCCCAAGGCGACACCTTGTGGAAGATTATCAGGCCATCCGTGGGCAGCCGGGGCAGAAGCCGCCGTTCGGCAATCCGCTGTTCCGCAGAGGGCTGATGATGGCCCTTCTTTCAGACGTTCCCTGGTTTCAGCCGTTCTCAAAAATGTTTCAGGAATGGCCCGCCGAATTCTTTGTTCAGTCCGAGAAATCGCCGTCAAAGCTATCGTGGTTTTGGACGGACGCTCGGCGAAAATTTCAAGAGGAGATGATCGATATGTCGGAAGACGTTGACCCCGATTCACCACCGCCGGAAGACAAGGTCCTAGCGACACTCATTTACCGTCTGGTGAAGAACTACTTGAGAAACCGAGCTGCCGACATGGAGAAGATCGATCTCGATCGGCACAAGGTTGATGGGAAGCTCAACTGGAAGAGCCTTCCACCGGAATTTCACAAGGCTAGAAAGAAGGCAGGCGAATCACTCTTCCTGGAACTCCGATCCCGCCGGGATCAGGCCTTCATCGATCATTTTAGGAACACGGTGTTTGCGCGAGGAAAGTTTCATTCAGAAGCCGACTGCGGCATCGTGAGTCTGGCCCTACTCAATGACACAGAGAAATTCAAAACGCTGGCTCTCATCGCACTCTCCGCCAATTCCTGATTCTATTTTCTTTCTGAGGACATTTATCAATGAACCTGTTTGCCACTGTACTGACCTACCCGGCTCCTTCTGCCAATTATCGAGGCGAGAGCGAACTGAACCGGACTATTATTCAAAAAGTCACGGACGGCCGATTTGATTATCCGATCGTTTCGCCGGAAGCCATGCGAAACGCATTGCGTGAAATTCTGGCGGCATATGATCTTCCCAGTAATCGCAGCCGACTGCACGACGAAGACCAGCTTTCGGTCACATTTGCGGAGTATCCGAACCATAACAAATTCGTTGATGATTTCTTTTTCGGATACCTCGTCGCGACGGGCAAAGATGAACGAAAGGCAATCCAAAAGAAACAGAAGGAGTTAGGCCGCACTGATTTTACTCTCAAACGTGATTCCGTACTGCGGATGAACCTAGCGAAGGGCTTGGAACCCTACCGGCACAACGCAATTTTCACTCAATCACCACTTGCAGCAGAAGGCAGTGCGTACCAAAACGCGACAACATCCGCGTTGTTGCACCGTGAGACTGCCGTGACACCGTTTCAGTATCCATTCGCACTCAATCTGAACGATTGTTCGGCAAAACCGGAATGGACGCGAGCCCTCCTGAAGGCAATCGGCGAACTGAATGGCGTCGCTGGCAATCATGCTCGCAGTTACTTCGAAATGGCTCCGGCCAGCCTCGTGGTGCGACTGACGAACTCTCTGGTTGCCGGTTATTCGACCTATGGATTTCAAAAGTCGAAAAAGACGGACAACTATGAGTTTCCCGAAGTCGTAGACGGCATTCTACATCAGGAAAAAGACGCCGAAGGAAACCTGCTCGACGCGCCTGATTACCCAGGCTCCGAATTTTACATCGGCGGACGCATCGTGAAGGAAATGTCCGACACCACGATCAGCCGGTTGAAGGCACTAGGCGTGACTCTGGACCGCGACCCTCGTCGCCTTCTGGAGACGGTAACAGAGAAGGCTCTGGCGGGAGCAACAGAATGATAACGCTCTATCTTGAAGCGCCGTTTGCCGCCTGCAGGACTTTCACTGCAGGCTGGTATCGGCCCACCGCGACGTTCCTGACACCGTCTGCAATCTATGGTTTGCTGTTGAATGTCGCCGGCATCGAAAGTCGGCTTCGGGAAGAGCATGAAGACCATGATGGCTCTGCAGCCGCGACGCTGACGGTTAAGGGATTGCCGTCCACAGACCTTGCCGTCGGCGTTCCGACCGTCGAATTGCGAGGAAAAGGAACGCTGGTCCCGATACAGGACGCGGAAATGTTTCCCCGAGTCCAAACAGTCTTTCAACAACTGCATAACTATCCCGTCGGCGCGTCGGGCAAGGAAAAAGCAGAAGCTTGCAAAGGCAACAAATATAACATCACGCCCGTGCGTCGCGAGTTTCTGTCGGACATCCGAGCCGTCATTGCCTTGCGCAGTTCGGCGGATTTTGAGAACCGCATCTGCCAGGGACTTGCGGGTCAGCTGAATTCCGGACGTTACGGAGTGCCATTTCTCGGCGACAATTCTTTTCTGCCGGACCGGCTCGAGAAAATTTCCGCTGCCATTCCAACTCGATGGTTCGAGCAACTTGGACCAGCTTCTGAAATGGGTATGCGGGATCGAGCGGCCCGATTGACAATCTCGGTCGATCGCGCCCACCTTTCCCGGACGACATCTGGGTTGTTCGCACCGACGACAGAGGCCAGTTCAGCGCCGTCTGACAATGCATGGATTCAGATGGGCGAACCGCAGTGAATCTGGTCCTCTTCCGGCTTCCAACTTAAAGCTGCCGAATATCGCGCGATCCATGCAACACCCTGATCAGTTCGATGCCTTCAACGATCGGCTTGTAGTAAACCACGTACCTCTCAACGGAGAAACAACGAACCTCACGTCCAAGTTCAGAACGTGATTCCCCTAGGCGCGGCTGATGGGCATACGACTGACACCTCGCAAGAATTCGGCGGAGAAAAGTGTCGGCGGCATCGGGATTGTCGGCGGCGATATAGGACCAGACGTTATCCAGATCAATACTGGCCGCATCGGATATGTGAACTTTGGTCATGACTCGGTCGTTCGTGACGCATCAAGTCTTTGGCGACCGCGTTTGATGATGTCTTCCACGTCCAATGGCGAAGACCGGCCAGCTTCAAGATCATCAAGTCCAATTTCAATATCTTTACGGAGTGCGTCGAGTTTTTGTTCGCGACTGCGGAGCAGATTCAACCCTTCCTTCACTGCTTCTTCTTCAGACCGGAACCTGCCACTCGCGATCCCGTCAATCACAAATGGCTGAAACTCAGGCGGTATGACGGCGGACATAGGCCCTCTCCGATTGCAAGAAATTGACTCGTTGGAACTCCCACAGCATACAGGAGCATTGTAACCACGGAGAGACCCATTCGTCACCACGATTTTTGGAGTCATCTTATGTCTACTCAGATTCCCATCGAGAATTCTACTGCAGGATTCGCCCAGCAAGTCTCTTCGGCAGATAGTCTCGATCAGCATGATTGCAGCGTTGGCACTTTGAATTTCGCAGAAGCAGGCGACAATCCTGAAGACGCAATTTCTGTTTCTCTGTCCGAACCGCCGCTCCGGATCGAGTCTCTTCATGCAATGAAATATTGCGAGCGACTGTTCTACTTTCAGGAAGTTGAACAAATCTCCGTCGCTCATCCGGATGTCTACGCTGGCCGCAGGCTGCATGATGACGTTGTGCCAGAAGATGATGTCTCACCGGAGAAACGTTCGTTTCAGGTATCCAGTGAAGAATGGGGGCTGACAGGGAAGGCGGATGCGGTTCGCAAGCGGGACGGCCAGTGGATCGCCTACGAACACAAAAAAGGCCGGTGCCGACGTGAAGCCGACAATTCACCGGCACCGTGGCCCAGTGATCGGATTCAGGCCATCGCATATGCCGTACTGATCGCGGAAATCCTGGACGAACCGGTTTTCGAAGCTCGGATTCGTTACCACAAAGACAACGTCACGGCCAAAGTTGCGATTGACGATCTCGCTCGCGATGATTTGCGGCAGGCGGTCGAACGTGCTCGAGAATTCGAGGTTCCGAACTCCCCCCTCCGTCACGCACAACGAACGACTCTGCAGCACATGCTCACTTGCTCCGGTTTGTCTGCCGGAGGAGGAACGCAACAAGCCAGAACAGATGCAGCTGTTTCCAGCTCGGCGACATGGACAGACATTGCACGTCGTTTCGCCAAAAGCTCGTATCGGTCGCAGTGCCAATACGATCGTGGTCACGGTTGAGGACGAAGTTCAGAAGCTGCCGATCGAGGACGTCGACAGCGTGGTGATTCATGGTTCCGGCCAGATGACCACTCAGGCACTGCATCTGTGTTCGTCTCGCGGGATTCCTGTCCAATGGTATTCCATGGGCGGCAAATTCATGGCGGGGACGCAGTCCGTTTCCGGTCGAGTTCGCCAGCGTATCCGCCAGTTCGCCGCATTGTCCGATCCAAAAATCTGCCTGGAACTGACTCGGACGACCGTTCAGGCCAAAGTCGAATCACAGTTGCGATATCTGATGCGAGCGACGCGAGGGAACGAATCCCGACGCGATGTCACAACTGCTTCTCTCGAACGCATCCGTCAGACTCTGGCCCGACTACCAATGGCAACATCGCTGGACACGATCCGAGGTCTTGAAGGTCAGGCCGCGAAGGCATATTTTGCAGCGATCCCTTCGCTGATTTCTGACCAGGCCACGGACGTACTCATTCCCAAAGGTCGCACGAAACATCCTCCGAAGGATCAATTCAACTGCCTGCTGAGCTACGGCTATTCGCTGCTGTATGGTTTGGTACATCGCAGTCTGATTGCGGTCGGTCTCGAACCGGCATTTGGCTATTTTCATCAGCCGCGATCGGCTGCTCCGCCCCTGGTTCTGGACGTGATGGAATTGTTTCGCACGGTGATCTGGGACATGACGCTGATCGGCAGTGTGAACCGAGCGATGTGGAACGACAGCAGTCTGTTCTGTATTTCACCGGGCCAGGTGTGGCTGTCGGAGACCGGCAAGAAGCAGGCAATTCAACTGTTTGAAGGTCGCCTGTGCGAAACTTTCAAACATCCTCACACCGGCACGTCGGTCGAATATGCTCGGATTGTGGAACTTGAGTGCCGACTGCTGGAGAAGGAATGGAGCGGCTATCCCGGTGAATACGGAAAAATGCGGCTCCGTTAACGATAGGCTGACCTGGCTCAGGTCGGGTCCTGACCCCTGACTACTGAAAACTGACTACTGAAAGCTATTCCAATGTCCGACAAACACTGGCACCTCATCGCCTATGACGTCCGAGACCCAAAGCGACTTCGCAAGGTTGCAAAAATCCTCGAAGGCTATGGGACTCGTATCCAATACAGTATCTTCCGTTGCCGATTGGATCGGGAGGCGTTGGAAAAGCTGCATTGGGAGTTGAATCATGAGATGGATCGAGAAGACGATCTCCTGGTGATGCCAATGTGTGCTGCATGCGCTGCGAAGGTGCCTCGGCATTCCACGGGCGATCAATCGGACTGGGTTGATCCCGCGACCACGTTCCGGATCGCATGATCAAGCACCGGTGTGTGGTGGCGGCGTTCTACTGCTGTTGTTTCCATAAGTCGATGGGACGGCAGTGGTTTGCAGCCAATACGCACTCACGGCGATACTTGAATGGGCTATTTTTCCGAGAAAGAATGAACGATCGAACCTCAAAAAGGAGTACTGGAATGCAGCCAGT
>JBBJME010000285.1:0-8900 GCA_037719765.1 Planctomycetaceae bacterium | reverse complement strand
AGTCGGTCGCCGAGGAAATTGTCAAGTTCCGGAACGCCGTAGATCTTGCTGACGTTTTAATCAATGTCATAAGCCACGCAGTGAAATTCCACAAGGTCGCCATCGACGGTAACGTAAGACGACCGCGGGTCATTGTTGCGTGGCTGCCCCACTGACCCGACGTTGATCATGACTTTTTGCTTCGTCAGTTTGTACTTAAAGTCGATCTCTTCCGGAGCAAAGAATTCCAGCGTGTCGGTGAAGACGCCGGGAATGTGTGTGTGTCCCTGAAAACAATATTGATCAATGAGCGCGAAGATTTTTTCCATCTTAACCTGATTGTAGATATCGTCCGGGAAAACATATTCGTTCAGCGGATTACGGGCGGACCCGTGCACGTACATCGTGCGGGTTTCGTCGTCACGAAAACGTCGATTCAGTTCACCCAGAAAATCCCAGCGTTTTTCCGCCTTCGGTCCCACGCCTTGTTCGAGAACTGACCGCGTCCAGAAAATCGCGCGTTCGGCACCGGCGTTGAAGCCTTCAGGATCGAACAACGCTGCCTGATCGTGGTTGCCCAGCAGGCACATATCCAGATCCATGACCAGGTCAATGCACTCGGCAGGATTGGGGCCGTAGCCCACAATGTCACCCAGGCAGTAGATCTCAGTCACACCTTTCTTGCGGATGTCTGCAAGAACTGCCGTCAACGCTTCAAGGTTGCCGTGAATGTCGCTAATCAGAGCTCTCAACGATTTCATCCCGATTCAAGAACTACTGATGAATGATGAATACAGGCTTGTCATACGAGCGGAATTCTGACAAATCCGGGCTTGAACGCAATCCTGCGAGCAACGTCCCGCCGAGTCCATAATCTCCGCAAGTGGCATACCTTGCGGACCGAAGTCTAGGGCTTCCCTGAAGACTGAGCAAGTTTCGTCGCGCTTTGCATCAACAACATGACAAATTTTGCTGCAGACGTCGGGGTACAGGCTTTTGCCGACTGTCTCCAAATGACACCATTCCAGATTCAAAAGGCTTCAGTTGCCGGTGAGCTCTGTTGACGACATTCTCGTCAAGCCGACCGTGATGAGTCAATAACCTCTTGACACCTCGACACCGACCGATATCTTGGATGTCAGAGCAGCTGCATTGTCCGGAAAGCCGGAACAACTGCTGTCACCTGCCGAATGGGATATCCGTTCGTGTAGTTTACTCGGAGAATCCGAATTGTAACACTGGACTCCGGCAGAAAATGCCTGAACTTCAGTGAGTGACGTGGCGCCCGCAAGTCCAGTTGACGATGGAATGACGGTGTTGTACGCCGACTGATCGACGTGAGAGCTGATCAGTGATACTTTGAGTGTTTGTGTTTTGTGCTTTCCAACACGCTGGCCTATGGCTGGCTCAGGGGCAATTCGATGGCTTCAAAAGACAGTAATGGCCTTGTTATTTCGCTCTCGATCTTCGTCCTGCTGACCATTGGACTGGGCGTTGCGTGGTACATGACGTGGGCGCACAGCGCCGACGTTCAGCGACAGCTGGCTGCTTCGCAGGATGCAGAACGAAATTCCAAAGGGACCATCCAGGATCAGATTTCGCAGTTGAATGTGTTGAAGCAGGTCATCGGGCACGGCACCAATCCGGATAGTCCTACTGATGAGGTTGTCACTGGAGTTCGCGCTGAGATTGCAGCACTGGCGGGCGACGGTTCCGCAAGTGCTCAAAGCCTTGAACCGGCTTTGATCAAGAACGCCACTGATCGTGACGTCAACATGGCCGCCGCAACCGAGCGTCTGATCCTGGCTCAGACCAAGACCGATGAACTGACTGCTGCAATTGCGAAGCACGAAAACACGATGAAGTCGCTGCAGGCACAAGTCTCGGAAAAAGAAGACGAGCTGCGAAAGAAGGAAGCGTTGCACGGTGAGCAGTTGAGTGCTCGTGAAAAACAGATTGACGAACTCAAGATTGCCATCCGTGAAGAGCAGGATAAGTTCACAACATTGCAGACGCAGTCATCGCGTCAGATTGAAGAACTGGAAAACGACATTCGTGAGAAACGTGAGGCTCTGATCGTACTCACGCAGCGCGCCCGCGAACTGGAAGACGTGAGTTTCGAACGCGAGGATGGTCGCCTGGTCTTTGTCGATCAGAGTTCACTCACAGGCTCAATCGATCTTGGCAGCCGTGATGAACTTCGCGTTGGTGGGACTTTCTCCGTCTACAAGAAGAACAACAGTGGCGTCGGTCGTCGCAGCAATGAAGACATCAAGGGGAAAATCGAGGTTATCAAAATTACGGGAGACCATAGCGCGGTCGTGCGGATTGTGGATCAGCTGGCAGGCAATCCTTTGGCGAAAGAAGATCCGATTTACTCACCGATTTTTGCCTCCGGTCAGAAACTGGAAATTGCCGTGGCCGGGCTGCTCGACTTTGATGGAAACCCTGGCGGTGACCGGGACGAGTTTATCCGCCTGGTGAGTGGCGCAAATGCAAAGATTGCAATTCAAATCGGCGATGACGCAAAACTGGTTGATCAGAACCTGAATGAACTGACAGAAGCAGATCCGATCGGTACGCTGATTACCGAAAAAACACGATTTCTGATCATCGGTGACCTCGGAGAAACCAATCAAACTCAGGACAGCGTCAAGCAGGCTCTGTATCAAAAAATGCAGCAGAATGCGTCACGAATGAAAAACGCGGCATTGAATCATGGCGTGCATGTGATCAGTCTGTCGAGTTTCCTGGAATACATCGGATACTCCCGCAAGAACATCGCATTCAGCACCGGCAATAGGTTTCCGGGATTTCTGTCGAATGGCGGACTCAGTAAGAGGGTCACTTCCGAGCCTCGACGGACGCCTTCTCTCGGCGCTGTTTCAGGTATCTACGCCAAGCCAGGACGCAAGCCACAAGAAGCCAATGGTGCCGTCAGTGGGCTGTATGCCAACCCATCCGACGACGAATAACGATTGCCGGGCAGCGAAAGTTGAGCAGTCAATCCTCGGTGACATTTCACCGGGGATTTTTTTTGAACTCAGTTCCGACTTTTCCTCCACGCAGATTTGTTGCCGCACAAGAGCGACGAGGAGTGGCAATATTACTTACGAATAAATCACATCCAGGGGAAACACTGGTCGCCGAAGTTTCTTGTAGGGTAATTGGGTCAAATCACTGGAACATGGGCCCGGGGTTGACACCCAGACGTTGCCGTTGCTGATCGGATCCCAGGCGCGGCGATGAGCAACGGCGGCTTTCACACCAACAAACGAAAACTGCGATGGATCAAGGCCGACATGCAGCCACTGGCCGAGATCCATCGGAGGTGTTTTCACGGACGTCAGCAGGATCGTAATATCTTTGTGTTCGACGATCGCGCAATCACCCATGTTGAAACGGTCACCCACCATAGATGCCAGGTGACTTTGCCGATCACGAAGTTCGAAGTGACCGTCGCAGGTGCGAACAAGTTTCACCGTCAGTTCGATCGGGCCAGGATCGAGCCGACTACCGCGTCCGCCGATGGCAAGTTCAACCTGCGTGCCCGGTGATCGGCCTTGCAGCCTTTGTACGGAGTCGGGATCACAAATACAGACTGCCGTATTCGTAAAGCCATGTCGAATAAAGGCTCGGAGCAGTCCCGTGCAGTCGCCCGGTGCTCCGCCGCCGATGTTGTCGGATGGTTCAACGACAACGGTCAGGCCGGATTCGTTCCGAGGCAATTCGGCAAGCACCTCATCGACAGGCCGTTCAATGAGATTGCCCAGCGGGGCGATGTGCAGAGCCCGATCGCAGAGTTGCTTCAATGCCGATCTTGCTTCGTCCTCATCACCTGTCGTGACGATGCCGAAGCTGACTCCCGTGTCGAATGTGTCTGCAAAAGCGAAGCCCGCTGTGACGTTGACTTCCCAGAAGTTCGAGTAATCAACCTGAAGCTGTCGCGCCATTTGCAACAGCGTTCGCATTGGATCAGTTGCTGTGCCCGTACCGGTGGGTGGCCAGACAATCGGCGGTTGTGCCAGCAGGGTCCGTGGCAACTCAGATGTGCGCAGGCACCGATCCAGCAGACGTGCTGCGCGAACAGCTGATTCTCGAGCATCGGCGTGAGGGTTTTCCCGGTACGAAACCAGACAGTGTGAGAGCTGAGCCATCTTTGGTGTGAAGTTGGCATGCAGATCGTACACGCCGAAGATCGGAATTGTCTTTGACAAGGCCCGTTGAGTTGACTCCAACTGTCGCGACAGACGCTCCAACAGCACGCCTTCGACGTCGTCAATCGTTTCGCAGGTCATGGCACCGTGCAGCACAAGAAAGATGCCATCCAGCGGCCCGGATTCCATGCACCGCGTCAGCGCTGTGGAGAATTCTGCCCAGTACCGTTCGAAGACATCGTCCTGTACGATCGCACTCGGGTAAGCTGCAGCTGACAGTGCGGGAACCACTTGCCAGCCAAGTTGCTCAGCAACCTCCAGCACACCACCCATCGGGCTGCTGTCGCCTTTCAATGCGAGAATCTCTTCGCCACGGGCGATCTGGAAATCAATCCACGTCGTGGTGCCGTCCAGAAACGTATGCGTTTCATGAAACAGCCCTGCCATAAAGATTCGCGGCGGTTGGGACACGAGCAGTTCCTTGTGAGATGTTGGAATTGGTGGCTCCGCATTGGAACGGACAGCTTGCCGTGCGTCAATCGGTACGCTATACCGTGCGTCATCAAATGACACATCGAAAACTCCGAGAGTCTCGTGATGCCAAATTTCTCTGATGCAGCGTCTGAAATCACGATCACACTTGAGATGATGCGGGCCAACCTTTCCGTGCCGTTGTTGTGCGATGCTCTGGATGTTGCCGGATTGACTCATCAATCACCCCGCGTGGCGCTGATTCCTGTGACATTGCCGGATGTCATGCTGATTGGACGCTGTCGCACGACGCTGTGGGCGGACATGGCTCATGTCGATCCGGAACCGTACAAGCTCGAACTTGCGGCGGTCGATGCGTGCCGTCCGGACGACGTTCTTGTGTGTGCGGCAGCCGGTTCGATGCGATCCGGCATCTGGGGAGAACTGCTTTCCACTGCCGCCCGTAACGCGGGCTGCGTCGGTGTTGTTGTCGATGGTGCCGTTCGCGACGTGGCTCAGATGCGCAGCATGAAGTTTCCGGTATTCGCCCGAGGCCGCTGCCCTTACGACAGCCGTGATCGGCAGCGTGTGATTGACTTTAATGTGCCGGTAGAAATTGACGGCGTTGTTATTTGTCCGGGCGATCTGATCGCCGCCGATCAGGACGGCATCGTCATCGTTCCCCAGGCCGTAGAGATATCAGTCGTGCGTGCCGCCTGGAACAAAGTCCATGCAGAGAACCAGGTGCGCGATGCCATTCTTGGTGGCATGTCAGCCACCGTCGCGTTCGAGACGTTTGGTGTTTTGTAGTGCTGCCCAGATGGACTCGCAATGAAAACCGGAAAGGCGAGCGGCAGGGCGTCAGCCCTCCGAGTTCTGCGGAATCGGCGCGGAGACCGCCGCCCGGCTGCACACGATTTACCGCGGTTCCACTTCGCGTGGGTCTTTAATAGTCACCAACCTCTTCTTTCCCATCCACGGTCAGCAGTGCTTTCAGGAGCTTCGGATCGGTGTCGGCTGAGATGAAGCGCACACTGCCATCGGCCAGTGCCGCCTGAGCGCCGCCGGTATGGTGACTCGACATGATCCCATCTGAGAGTCCCGGTTCGTGACCCGGCAGATTAATGCCTATCGTAGTGGAATCCACGTCAATATCCTGCGGATTCGTCCACACGATGCGAGTTCCACAGGCTTCCATGATGAGCAGCGAGTTACTGGTCCCGTCTGTGATTTCCGTGAGCGAATGAGCAGGCTTGCCGTCCATTGGGAAGATTGAGTGATTCCCCGTCGGCACCACGTAGGACGTGAAGAACTGAGATTCGGCATTTGATTGTGCAATCACTGGCTGACTCGGACAAATATAGAGTGCGATGCGACGAGCAGCGATTGGCAGGTTTGCTTGAGAATTCCAAGGCATCTCTGGATTGTACTCGGTAAACAGTTGCGATTGCTCAATGTAAGGCAGCAATGCGACCCGCCAACTCACAGGGACTTGTTTCGGGGCTTCACTCCTGATTCCCGCCGCGACAGGAAAACGGCCATAGACATCGTGGTAGTTGTGCATGGCAAGTGCAAGCTGCTTCAGATTGTTCTTGCACGTTGTTCGTCTTGTTGAAGTGCCGGAGCCGACTGTCGGCAGACACAGTGCACACAGTATGGCCTGAATCACCAGGATCACGCCGACTTCAAGAATGCTCAACGCGGGTTTGAGTCCACTCTCACGTTCTGATCGAAGAAACTCCCGAAGCCCGCCGATCATGCAGATGATGATTGCAGCAACTCCGCATGAAAGTGCTGCCAACGCATGCGACGGGAAATTTGCGATTCCCAAAAGTTGACCAAACACAATGCCTGTGCTCAGCACGAACCAGACCCGAAACTTGCTTGTGGAGTTCATGCGCGGTTTACGAATCGAAAACCAAAACAGTACTGCCAGCGTCACGCATTCGCCGAATATCACGATCGTCGTCAGATAGTCCCAATCGTTGTCGGCTGACGCAGAAAAATCATACATCGCAAACTCCTTCACCTACGGCTTCGCCAGCGGAAGATAGGCACTCGATAACCGAGCTACGGGCTGGTCAATTCGGAACAGCACATAGCCGCCGGAACGGAATATGGGCGTCTGATTGTAGGGAAAGCAGAATTCCGCCTGATGTTCTGTGACCGAAGGCGGCAACAGAAGTCCGTCCGGGATGTAGCCTTCCCAGCCGTCTTCCCGGAGGTCACTCACCACATAGCGCACGACCGAATTCTCGATGGCGGAGATCATCAGATCGCGGTGATCCGGGAAACTGCGGGCCAGCACGTCGAGATAGACATATCGCGTAGAGGGCTGAAATCCAAGTTCCGGATACAGATGGATCAGATTGCCGTTGTAGGCCATGAGGGATTCATCGGCAATCCCGATCTGTCGCGCGTGATCCAGTAACGGCTGTAGTTCACTCCAGCGCGGAAATGGAACTTGAGCGATCTGGTCTCGGGTCTCAGGCGTCAACAGTGTCCCGCCGCAGGCTCGCACACAGGGTAGCCACAGACGTTGACGATGCCAGCGGAAGACGGGTGCGACAGCGAAAACCATGCAGGCGAAAACAATCGTCACAGCGTAAATGAGATTTTTTTTGGCCATGTTGATGTTGGATGCTTCCACCGGCACCGGTGTACCGGAGAGCTGCGCGGCCTCTTCAGCGAAGAAAAGGCGACTCGGACGCAGATTGTCCACGCCAGCAGGACTCCGGGCACATGGATATAGTCAAAAAGCTGCTGCAGGAAAAATGCCTGCGCGATCCAGCCCAGATAGAGCGTAGCCAGCAGGTTGCCAACGAGATCATCTTCTGTCGTGCTGCTGACATCGGCCGCCGTCCGCCGCATCCAGAGCGTCCTGATGCTGACACTCAGCGCCACGAAGTGCAACAGAACCCAGGGCTGAAATCGAATTGCGTGAGACACAAGGCGATCCCACGTCCAGCGCGGCGGCCAGTCCGGGAAATAGTCGCCATTCCAGTTGGCAACCATGTCAGAAAATGCGGCCAGCATCCACTGAATCATCCAGACAACTCCGACAGCTCCCGTCAGTACTCCTCCACACAGAACCGCCAGTGTCTGAAAGCTCCAGTCCCGAATGGTTGGCGAAAAACGCAGCGACACCAGGAGCACCGCGAGCGCCGGGATCGCCACAAACGGCTTGAGCCAGAATCCAGCAGCCCAGAATATTCCCTCCAGCAGAGCCAATGCAAACGATCGGGCAGATATTGCCGCAACGGTACCGTGCGCGTCCTGAATCTTTCGCAGCACATGGATTCGAATCATCAACGCCATCAGGCACGGCAACAGCATCCATGTGTCGCGCTGACAGTGACACCATTCCGATGTGCCAACGTAAAACGCAATCACGCCCAGCAGTGTTGCCGCCTGGATGGTGTGCTGCAGTTGCCGACTGGCCACTGCAGATGCCGCCAGTCTGCCCAGCAGGGTGCCAATTGACAGGACAATGCACAGATCAATCACGTGAAGTGCCCACGAAGACCAGCCGATGACACTTCGAACGAATGCATGAATCCAGACAATTCCAGGCAGGTTTGGTTCAAGCACGTCACGATACAGCACCCCGCCGTTCAGCAGGCACCGCGCCTGGATATCGTACAGAACCGTATCCGGCGTCAGCGTCTGCTGAACGAAGATCGGAAACTGGCTGACCAGCAGGAGCAGGAAGATGCTCCAAAGGATAATACGATGACGGTGCATACGATGTGATTGAAGTTTGTGATGCGATGCCAGGAATTCAAGAGATAGAAAACGCTGCAGTTGTTTCCACAATTCAGAAGTGACAGCATGACTGCGTTCAATCCGGGGAATCTCAGTCGGCGGAGCGACTGAGCTACGCAGGCGATGTCGCTCCGTCGACTCGCATTCCTGTCAACGCATGCTCGAAAACAGACGGCGAGGCGGTTACTATCAACCGCCATTGTCGGCGATCCCGCTGAAATAATCCAACTCCGTAAAGTTGCAGTTCATCCTGGATTCTGCGGTACTATAGTCGCTGAACCTGTTTCCAACGACAATTGGGGGAGAACGAATTGATGAGAATCGCATGGACGTTGACTCTGTGTGTCGCCTCCGTCTGCAGCGCCACGCACTCCGCCAAAGCAGAACTGAAGGCAGGAGCGGCGGTTGTGGACATCACGCCCCTGCAGTTTCCGGTGCTTGTCAACGGAGGCATGACCAGCCGATCTGCAGAAAAGGCCGTCGCACCGCTGTATGCTCGATCGATTGTCCTGGATAATGGAACCGAGC
>JBBJME010000284.1:0-8901 GCA_037719765.1 Planctomycetaceae bacterium | reverse complement strand
TTCCTGACAACGCTCCGTAACTGTTCCGCTGACAAGCTCGAGATCGCTCGACCTGCGGCACCGGACGATCCTCCCGGCAACGTCAGATCAATCAGACGCTCGACATGTTCCCGCTGAATATTTCGACGCAGGCTGGAAATCAACGGCTTGCGGGCGGAATATTCGCCTTCGGCTTTGACATCCAGCTCGGTCCAGATCGAACCGGTCACGGTGTTCAGCATTTCTGGCAGCGTCATGCAGTCCTGATCCGCGGCCACACGCGCTTCATTGTCGTAAACCCTTTTCAGCGTCGTCGGATTCATCAGGCTGGTCAGCACCGATGCCTGAATACCCATGATACGGTCATGAATCGGCCAGGTCGATTCTTCCATCATCGAAGATGAAATATCAGACCATTTGTCGAGCCCCATGGCGGTTGTCAATTCCGGTGTCAGACCAAACGCGTCATCTTTGAAAGCATTGGATGTCACAAAATTCAATGCCTTCCGCTGCTGTTCGACGGGAACAACGACGATCGGATTCCGTCCGTTGGGATCGCCTTTCTTGTCGCGATTGACAAACGCTCCACCAACCCAGTTCGACATCATGGACAACGACCGTGTCTGAAGTGACAGCACCAGTTCATATCCGTAACGGATACGATCCCAACTGTCACCATCTTTGATGAAAGTCGTCAACAGTCGTTCACGGTGATACTTTGCCAGTCGAAGTTGTTCATCTGCAAAATCCAGCGGATCCCTAGAGAAGTCATATCGGCGCGCCAGTGGGTCAGGTCCTCCCGTGTCTTCGTCGGTCGCGTACGCCAGTTCCGGTTCTGCCACACGAGCCAGCACGGGCTTGAGGTCACCGAATGTGTAGCCGTATTCGATCGCCCACATGTCGTATGGACCAATACCGCTCATGCAGTAATCACCCTGAAGCGATCCGGAATCCAGACGAATGTTCGCAGCGATATAGTCCATGACCGATCCGGCCATTTGCTGCTTGCCTTTGACGGTATCGCTGTTGATCTCTGCCAGCGAGTGAACACTTGATGCCTTAAAATTGTGTCGCAGACCCAGAGTGTGTCCCACTTCGTGTGCCACCAAATGAGCCACCAGTGGCCCGACGAACGATTCCGGCATTCCGTCGAGCATCTGCTCCTTAGGCTCTTCCTTTTTCGGTTCTTCCTTCTTCTCCGCTGGCTTTTCTTCGGCCTTTTCGTCTGGCTTGACACCTTCATCGGACGCATCGGCCTGCAGCATGTCGAATGACATGCGCATCACGGCTAGATCGAAGGAGATTCCGTCGGCCGCAAGACACATCCCATTCACCTGGCTGGATCGTCCGACCAATCCGTCGAACTCGTCATCACCCAACATCCGGGCATCGACATTGAACATCGGGTGGCCGGCATACGGCAGTTCGGATTGCAGGGCGATTTCCCGTGAAATAGACTTCCGCATGGAAGGCGGGGCCAGACGAATTCGAGGATCCCACTCAGGATGATCGGCCAGCCATGCCAGGGTATCAGGTCCGTAGCCTTCCATCGCCACTGTGGGCAGTGATTCCGTGAATTGTTTCTGGTAATGCCGAATCCAGCCGTCCGTCAGGATAATGTCGGCATCCATAATCTGTCCTGTGAGCGGATGCACTCGACTTGGACCGATCGCCGTTCCGACATCGTTGTTCAGCCACCGTACGAAATTGTAATTGACGTCTTCCGGATCCTTATCCATGTGCGCGCCGGACGCGGCATCCTGATAGTAAACTTCGATGGCGTCGGAAATGCCGATCTTCTCGTAGGCTTTGTTCCAGGACAAGATGCCTTCACGCACCCAGCGACGGTATCGCACAGGCGTTGAATGTTCGATGTAAAACACGATCGGATTTTTCGGTGGACTCAACTGCAGCTTCGGATCCGCTTTCTCCAGATGCCAGCGATTGATGTAACGAATATGGGTCTCGCGGTCGTCATACTTTGCCAGATCCGTATACGTCGTCGTGAAAAATCCTACGCGGCTGTCGGCGACACGTGGCTGGTAACCAGTGCTGTCAGGAATGTCACTGATGGAATAGTGCAGGATTTTCAGGACACCTGAATTGTCGGGTACTTCAAATGCAATCTCAACATTGTTTTCGAATGCCTTTGCAGTATGAATTGAGTACACACCACTGCGAGTCAAACCATAATTGACCGCCGATGGTGAGAAACTCAGCGACGGATTGTTGACAAGCATCGCATCAACATCAATCACGGGGCCACCGCCTGGTCCCATGGTGACGATCGGCACTTCCATCAGCACTCGATCGGTGAACAGACGCTTGACAGACGATTCTGCTTCTTTGTCGCCCGCCGCACGATACTCGATCATGGGAGTCAACAAAGCCAGATGCTTGTCGTATTGCCGCCAGTACACGTACACGTCGCCCGCCTGCAACCCGGCGTAAGTTTCACCGCTGGCGACAGTTGTGGCAATAAAGTATTTCTTCTGCGCAAATCCGCGAGGAAGTTCGGCGAACATCTGGCCATCTTTTTGCCGGGTCCACAGCGTATACATCGGCTTGATGTTCGCTTTGGTCACGACTTTTTCATAGCCCTCCAGCACCTTCTCTGACGGCGGGTAGTCGGGCTTCGGAAGATCTGGTTTGGCAGGTTCCTGAGCCACAGCCTGAGCCCCCAGCATCGTGAGCATTGCCGTCGCAGCCAGACGCTGCCAATAAGAGAAATAACCTGGCATGATTTGCTTTCTTAAATCAAATAATTAGATTCAGAGCACCCACTTGACCTGATGTTTCCTCAACAGATTGAAGGCACTCGATTTGTAGAGTCAAGCTCCGCATCAAGTCCAATCGTCACAGTTCGCTCAAACACGCAAACCGCCGCATACACCAAGGACTCCCCCGCGCAGCAATACCTCCAGATCCTCAATAATACACGGATTTGGTAAAAAGGAAATCCCCCGATGCGCACTTGAGCAGTTCTGGAAAAATGCTGCTTCAGGTTTTGCTGCAACTCGTCTACGACTCTGATACACCCCAGCCGACAAACCCGACCCTGCCGTGAGAGTCGCTAGAGCCGTAGCAGTCGCTGGCTTGTGCGAAGTGTTTGGAATGTCTAGCCTCTGTGCCGGGCAGCGATCGCAGTTGGTGCCGAGAGCGGGGATTGTGGCACGCTAAGAAGACGCTTGATTCATATTCCTCTAACATTCTTGTCGCAGAGTGCCTGCCATGCTGTCCGTAAATGATGCACTTGCATTCGTTTTAGCCAAAGCACTCCAGGTTGCTTCAGAATCCGTGGCACTGACGAACGCATTACATCGAGTGCTTGCAGTGGATCTCCTGGCTCCGCATGATTCGCCGACTTTTGACAAATCGCTGATGGATGGCTTTGCCGTTACGACAGCCGCTGCTGTGACCACTGGCGATCAGGCCCGGATCAGACTTGCTGTTGTCGAAACAGTGACGGCGGGCATGCTGCCATCAAAATCCGTGACGACGACGAATGCCGTACGAATCATGACGGGAGTCACTCTGCCTGCCAATTGCGACTGCGTTGTGCCGATCGAACGGGTTCAGTTTGATGAAGCGGCCCCGGATCACGTGGTCATTCCGCGTGACGCCATTTTCGCTGAGGCCAATCTGATGCGACAGGGCAGCGCCGCTCGGCAGGGCTCACAATTGCTGGCCGCAGGGACACGACTTCAGCCTCAGCATATCGCAGCGCTGGCTGAATTCGGGCAGGCCATCGTGCCGGTGTCCCACAGACCGACAGTGGCTGTCCTTGCGACCGGAGATGAACTGATTGCCTGCGACCAGCCTCTGCGACTCGGCGCAATTCGAAACTCGAACGAACCCATGTTGATGGCACAGGCTGCCTCTTGCGGCGCTTGTCCCGTCTCGCTGGGCGTGGCACGAGACACTGTCGCCGAACTCTCCCTGCGAATTCAACAAGGGCTGCAATACGATGTGTTATTGCTGAGCGGAGGGGTTTCGGCAGGCACACTGGATCTGGTGCCGCAGCAATTGGCAGCGGCCGGAGTTGAACGAGTCTTTCACTGCGTTGATATGAAGCCGGGGAAACCGCTGTGGTTCGGAACACGGCGACAGGAGTCACACACAACGCTGGTGTTTGGATTGCCAGGAAATCCCGTGAGCAGTCTTGTCTGCTTTGAACTGTTCGTCCGGCCTGCTCTTGAAAAAATATCCGGCATTTTTGGTCAACCAGAGCGTGGCCTGGCAGCGAGGCTCAGTCAGTCATTTGCCGTCACGGGCAGCCGCCCTGTCTATCAGCCTGCAGTGATTTCTGTTCACGCAGGCCAGCTCACCGTTCGTCCGGTCGCATGGAACGGTTCCTCAGACCTGAAAGCCACGGTTGAAGCGAACGGCATGGCACTTATGTCTTCCGCTCACGGCCCCTATACTGCCGGCGAATTGGTTCCCGTCTGGTGCTGGGGCGATGGCCGGATCGGCTGATCGCGTTTTCATGGAGTTCGCCGTGGATCGGTGCTGTCTGAATTGCGGCTTTCCCGTGACTGAGTCTGACAGAGTCTGTCCAAAATGTGACTCGCAACTGAAACTTCAGACCGACGGATCCACCACGACTTTGGACATCGCGCACGGCAAACAGCGCATCAGCGAGGCGATCGAACAGCTTCGGTCAGCTATCGTACAGAATCAGAGGAGCACAACACAGTTCCTCCGGGTCATTGTGGGGGGCGATCGCATCCGGGAGGCGGCGATGCACGAGCTGCAGGCCATGCAATCCCAGGGAAACATCCAGCAGTTCGGCCAGGATGACCGCAATCGCGGTGCCCTGATCATTGTGCTCAAGCGCCCTGAGTGAATTGGCTTCGGTAATTCTCAGCGAGGATTGCTGTTCGCCATGCACAGTTCCGGGCGATGTGAATCGATGACGCTGCTGTGCATGGACTCCACAGCAAAACAATTGCGACCCGAATTCTTTGCGCGATACATCGCTCCGTCGGCACGTGCGAACAGTTGTGTTGCGAATTCTTCATCCGTTCCCTGCACAAGTCCTTCAGCAAGCCCAACACTGGCCGTCACTGCGATGTGGTGCCCCTCGAACGGAACGACCGCGGCTTCAATCCTCGATCGAATTCGGTCCCCAACGATCGCCAGCCCCTCGGAACTGGCATCTTCCAGAAAAACCACAAACTCTTCACCTCCATATCGACCGACAAGGTCTGTCTCGCGCATCAAGCGATTCAGCGTCGCAGCGATGACTTTCAGCGCCAAATCACCGGCCTGATGACCGTAGACATCATTGACTTTCTTGAAATGATCGATATCGACGACAGCGAGTCCGATGGCCTGGCCGCGCATGCGATGCAGCCCAATTTGTTCGTGCAGTCTTTGCACGAAATAAGCTCGATTGCAGACGCCAGTAAGTACATCAATCCGCGACACCTGCAGCAGATCGGCCACGCGCCGTTTGAGGCGACCGTTTTCTTCCAGCAATTCCGAGGGTACGGAAGCATTCTCAATGCCGTCATTGACCATGATGGCAAAACGGGATAACTGATCGAGTGCATCCTGCAGCACGTCGCTGGCAGAAGGCATTTTCGGTGGGTCGATATCGAATAGTTCCGTCGAAGCTTCAATTCGATCTTTCACCTGATCGATGAGTTCTTCCGCCGAAAACGCATTGTGAAGTTCAAACTTTTCGATAGCCTCACGAAGCGCGACGACCGCAACAGCCGCCGAGTTATCACAAATCAGACTGGCTGCTGCGTCGGCGATGCGCGTGACCTGTACCAATGGACTTGTTTCCGCATCTTGTCTGGAATCCGTGATGGACGAATCACTGATGGCCCGGATGGCATTGTGACATCGTTCAGGCAAACCCATCTGCTGGAGCAGAACCGACGACAGAGTGCAATGCGAAAACCCCAGAACCTCCAGTTCGATGCGTGTCAGGGGAGCGTTTTTCTCAGCCGCTGTCTTCAGGATCTGAACGTACTTCTCGGGTTCGGCTCGCAATAACGCGAGCTTTCCCAGTCCGGAAAGCAAATTGGTTGTATAGCAGTCTCCCTGGAACGCGACCGATCTGAACTGGCTGGCCAGAACTTCGGCAGCCGTCGCCTGCACAAAGCTTCGCAGCCAGAATTTCCGAAAGTACTCAAGATAGCCAGTGGATTCCATCGATTGCCGGGCGAGCGAAAAACTCAGCACCAGAGAAGCTGTGGTGGCGCGGCCCAGCATATTGATCGCTCGCATCAGGTCCGTCACTTCGCTTCGGCTGCCGAAGCGCGATGAGTTCGCCGCCTTGAGCAATCGCACGACAATCGCCGGATCTTTACGCACAATCGAGATCAACGCTTCATTGGAGCTGTTCGGGTCGTGGAACAGCTTTAAGGCTTCAATGGCAACCGTCGGCAGAGAAGGCAATCGGGAGTATTTTGATAAATCAATCTCATTCATTGCAGACATCTGTTTCATTGAATGGCGGTGCAATACGCGATAGAGAGGCTGGCATCGAAGAATTTTGGGCTGACTTGCTGCACGACTGGCGTGTTGCATCAATGTTTTCGTGATTCTGTTCCGTTCGTATGGACTATCCCTTTCTGAACGGGAAGCGCAGAGATTTCCCGCGATACAGCAGTCGGGTAATCACGCAGTATCCCGCTCAAACGTGATTCACCCAGATAGAGAACTCACTGCCGTGACAAGAGACCGGTTCACTCGTATTTTACGGCTTCAGAACGCCACTTGGCGGCTCAACGTGAATTCAGGATTTGTTCTAAGGCAGCAATTCGATGAACGTCTCACAGATTTCCCCACCCCAGCGTATCCTGATGGGGCCAGGCCCCAGTGATATTCACCCCAGCGTGCTGGCCGCGATGGCCGCACCGACGGTGGGGCACCTGGATCCGTATTTTTTGAAAGTCATGGACGAAGTGCAGTCCATGCTGCGTGAAGTGTTTCAGACAACAAACCAAATGACCATGGCCATCAGCGGCACCGGCAGCGCGGGAATGGAAGCGTGCGTCGTGAATCTGATCGAGCCGGGTGATCGGATGCTCGTGGGGGTCAATGGTGTTTTCGGAGGCCGGATGGCCGATGTTGCTGAACGAGTGGGCGCGGAGGTGACGAAGATAGAACGCCCTTTCGGAGAAGTCTTCACTCCGGAAGAAGTCGCGGCGGCGGTCGCAGGAACGCGGCCAAAAGTCGTTGGGATCGTCCATGCAGAGACCTCAACCGGGGCCATGCAGCCGCTCGATGAGATTGCAAAGATCGTGCACGACGCCGGAGCCCTGTTGGTGGTGGATTGCGTGACTTCGCTGGCCGGCATTCCGGTGGAAATCGACAGACTGGGGATCGACGCGGCCTACAGCGGGTCTCAGAAATGTCTGGGATGCCCGCCTGGACTTGCGCCCGTGACGTTTGGTCCAAAGGCTCTGGAAGTCATGGATCAGAGAAAGAAAAAGGTTTCCAGCTGGTATCTGGATATCGGGTTGCTGCGAAATTACTGGGGTGCCAATCGAGCGTATCACCACACAGCGCCGATCAATATGAATTACGCTTTGCACCAGGCGCTGCGGCTTGTGCTGCAGGAAGGTCTTGAAGCTCGGTTTGCCCGGCATCAGCTGCATCACACGGCTTTGAAATCGGGGCTGGAAGCGATGGGAATTCGTTATTCGGTCGCCGCCGGGAATTCACTGCCAATGCTGAATTCTGTGCTGATCCCCGATGGAGCGGACGATGCCTCTGTCAGAAGTCAGTTGCTCAACGAATTCGGAATTGAAATTGGCGGCGGCCTGGGACCGATGAAAGGGAAAACCTGGCGCATCGGGCTGATGGGTGAAGCTGCAACGAAGTCGAACGTCCTGCTCTTTCTGGCGGCGCTGGAACAGTGCCTGAATCGCCAGGGCATCCGTCCCGCTCCTGGTGCCGGGATCGTTGCGGCAAATGCGGTGTATTGCTCCGTGTGAAACGGGGACCATCGACACCCGAAAGTCGAATCCCATTACCACCAGGAGCGTTTTTTCCTGACCGGTGCCTCGGCAGGAGCTGGTCCGCTGGAACCGGATTGCAGGACAATGTTCTCCGGCAGCAGGACACAACTGAGTGCTCCGGTGACGCCGCCGGTTGTGTCGATGGCAATTGTGCCATTGCCGAACTGGACCGTTGGCACGGGCACATGGCCGATGACAACCGGCACTGGGCAATCGGACGGCGGCCCCATCAGAATGAAATCTTTTGAATACAGCCACGGTGGATGACTGAGCGAATAGTCGCGTTCGCGCAGAATGCGGATCTGCGTCTCGAACGGAATGTTGCGATCCAGGCCCGCATGCACGAACAGATAATCCCGGTGTTCGATGCTCCACGGCAGATCGGACAGCAGACGCAGGTGCTCTTCCGGCATCGCCGCTTTAAGCCCCTTCACATCCTTGTGTTCGACACCATACGATTCAAACGTGGTGTGCGAATTGTAATGATGTGTCCAGCGACCTCGGAAATCGATGTAGTCCGGCGCGTCAATCAGTCCCAGTGTCCCGGCCATCGCCAGTTCATGATTTCCGCAGAGCCATGTGACTTTTTCGTGTTGCTTCACCAAATCACAGAAAAGCTGCACAGCTCCGGCAGGATCGGGGCCACGATCCACAAGGTCACCAATAAACACGATCCAGCGTTTATGGATATCCGGCTGTCTTGCCAACTGGGCAATAATCTCACGAAGCTGCGATGTCTGACCGTGCACATCGCCGATCACGGCGACAGGACCATCAATGCGTGTGGGGACAGATGCCATTTCACCGGGAATTTTTGTGAACGGATGCAAAATCGGGCAGGCAGCATTCCAGCAGTGCCCCCAGGATTCAAGGACTAACCATCAATGTAGTCATCCCAGGAGAAATATGCCACCCGTACGGCTCGTCGTCTGTCGCTTGTCCA
>JBBJME010000087.1:0-25915 GCA_037719765.1 Planctomycetaceae bacterium | reverse complement strand
TTGTATAAGATGTGACAGAACGAAACTTCAATAACCGTTCGGGCGGGCATGAGTTTGATGAACGCACGTCGGATCCGTCATACAATTTCAAGACACCGGAAGACGGCACGTATCGCATTTTGTTAAAGGATGGTGTGAGTTCCGTGAAGAGTGATCCACGGTTGATTTATCGGCTTGCCATTCGCAAACGTCAGCCGGACTTTCGCATTGTTGCAGTTCCGGACGGATCGACCGAGGGCCTGATGCTGCGAAAAGGTGGCCGCGACGTGATCCATATCGTGGCGTATCGTCAGGATGAATTCGACGGCGAAATCACTGTCTCCGCCATGGGGCTTCCGGCGGGAGTCACGACGGAAGACATCATCATCGGCCCGGGGAATCATTTCGGGACGCTGATTCTGACTGCTGCGGAAGCCGCACCGGCTGGCATCGGGACACTGCAGGTTACCGCAAAGGCCACGATCAACGGAGCTGAAGTGATTCGGCCCGCTCGATATGGTGAAGCGTTGAAACCGTTCCAGTTCGCGCAGCCAAATTCTATCATCGCCAGCGTTCCGTCGCGACTTGTCGAACGTCTGCAAATCTGCGTTTCAGAAGCAGAACCGGCTCCGCAGTTGCTGACCATCGGCGACGGCAAGGTGCTGGAATCGTCGCGCGGCGGCATCATCAAGATTTCGTATACTCTGAAGAAGCTCGAAGGCACAGCTGGCAATCTTATCGGCGTTCCGATCGACTATCCGCCTAACACCACCGCTCCCCAGGTGAACATCGGCGGCAATGAAAAGGGCGAGTTTGAAATGCGATTTCTGACAAACACGGTGCCGGGCACGTACTCGTTTTATCTGGCGGGTTTTAATCAGGGACTGCAGTACAAACGCAATCCGGAACTTGCCGAGAAAGCGAAAGTCAGACAGGAACGCATCGCCAAAATTGCCACCGAGGCTCAACTGATGACTCAGCAATCCACGCTGGACAATCAGCAGAAGACTACGGAGCTCACGCAGGCAACCAGCGAACTCAACAAAGCCAACGCTCAGAAGACTCAGGCCGACCAAAAAGCGACAGCCGCAAACACAGCCATGACACAGGCCGAAACTGCGTTAAAGCAAAAGTCAGAACAGTCCGCTGCCGATCCCGCAAACGAAACGCTGAAGCAACAGCTCGTGCAGGCGCAGTCGACATTTGATACGGCAAAGAAAGCGGCAGATGACGCCACGATCGCCGCCACAGAGGCCGCAAAGAAACAGGAAGAAGCGACCGCAAAGAAAACAGCCGCTGAAGCGGCCCGCATGAAAGCTCAGCTGGATCTTCAGATGGCACAACAGTTCCAGCAAAGGGCACAGCAGGAAAAACAACTAGCCGACCAGTACGCGAGTCAGAAGCAGAATGAAGCCAACGCACGCGCGGTCAATGTCAACGTGCCTTCCAATTCGCTGACAGTCAAAGTCGTTGAATTCCCGATGAAGGTCGATGCCATGCCGGAAGCTCTGACGATCAATCAAGGCGAGAAAGCCGAGGTGATTGTCAAGATTTCACGTCAGTACGAGTTTACGGGAGCCGTCAATGTGCAAACTCAACTCCCAGGTGGTGTCGGCGGCATCAGTATTCCGGGAGCGAACATCCCAGAGAACATGCCTGAAGCCAAGTACGAAATCACGGTGGCTCCAACGGCAATCGTCGGCGAACACACGCTCAACGTACGTCTGCAAATGAATTTCAATGGGCAGAATCTGGTGATGGACCGACCTATGAAGCTGACGGTAGTGGAGGTGAAAAAATGAGAAGCGATTCACCAACGACGTGCGGTTCTCAAGGACCAACCTGTCGTTCGATGTCCGCCGCGGAGGTCTGTGATTTTATGCATACGCTCAGCCGCTGTGCACTGCTGTTGTTCATCATATCCATGGTCAAGGTCAGCAAAGCAGGCCCACCAATCGCTATCGACATCTTACAGCGCGCTGAAGCAGTTGCGTTTGAAAAAGAAGTTCTGCCCATTCTGCAGAAGAACTGTCTGGCCTGTCATTCGGCCAGTGAGAAGCAGGGCGAGCTCGTTCTCGAATCGCCGCAGGCCATTCTGAAAGGTGGCGACCCGGGTCCGGCGGTGGTGGCGGGGCGAGGTGCTGAAAGTCTGCTGATCCAGATGGCCTCGCATCAGGCGAAAACAGTGATGCCGCCGGAGGGTAATGACGTCGCAGCTGGTAACCTGACGCCACAGGAACTCGGACTCGTTAAGCTATGGATCGATCAGGGTGCGCGTGGCACGGGCGGGATTGAGTCAATGTCGCCAAAGCAGATGCGAACGCTGCCAAAAGGAATTACGGCAGTTCAGGCGGTGACTCTGACTCAGGACGGACAGTACGTCGCTTTTGGACGCGGCAACCAGATCCTCCTGCATCATGTTCCGACCGGACAATTGGTGACCGAGTTGACGGATCCGGCGCTGGCGAGTTCTTCTGGCGGGGCTCATCGGGATCTGGTGCAGTCGCTTACGTTTAACGTTGATAGTGACTTGCTGGCGTCGGGTGGATTTCGAGAAGTGAAGTTGTGGCGTCGGCCAAAGGACGTGCAGAAGCTCAACATTGCGACTGGCGGTCCGGCCTTCGCCATGACCATTAGCCCTGATCACAAGTGGATCGCAGCCAATGGCCCTGCCAACACCGTGCGACTGTTCAGCACCGCGGATGGTGCCGCTGGCCCGACACTCACGGGACATTCAGATGTAGTGACATCGCTGCAATTCACGAGCGATGGACTACGACTCGTTTCCGGATCACTTGATCAGTCGATTTGCGTCTGGAGCATCTCCGACGGTTCTCTGGCAGGTCGCATTGAAACACCCACGCCCGTGAAGGCGGTGGAATTAGTCGGAATCGAGGATCCAAAGGCGGTGAAAGCCGGGACTCAAGATTTGCAGCCGTCGGCACAGGATGCCGTCAACGCGACGCAGAAGAATTCCGGACCCGTTTTTCAAACTGAATGGATTGCCTCTGGCGGTGGAGACAACCTGCTGCGGCTTTGGCAAATGCCAGCCGCCGCACCGTCAAAACTTGTGTCATCGCCAGCCAATCTGGAACGTACCGTGAGCAGTCGGGATGGTCAATTGCTCGCGCTGATCGATAACACCGGCACGGTGAAGGTCATCGCCGTACAGTCCGATACGATTCCGATCGTCGAACAGGACATTGCCGCATGGAAATTCGAAGGCGGCCTCACATCTCTGAGTTTTGTGCGCAAGCCTGGTTCACCGGAACCGACGGCCGACAATCTGCGAGACTGCTACAACGTGCTCGCGGGAACGCCTGACGGCTCAGTGCAACTCTGGAGTCTGTCTGAACAGAAACTGCTGGATGCATGGAAAGGCGGCATTGTCGCAGTGAGATCCGTCGCAGGCAGTACAGACGGGACGATGGCGGTCTCCGGCGGCGAAGATGGTGCGATGTTTGTCTGGAGCCTGAACGCCGCTCCGTCGATGCCGCTGGAAGCCGTGGCTGGCGAGCAATTCGCGATCACGGTACTCAGCCCAACTCGCAAACAGCTTGCGACCGTTGGTACAAAAGACGGCCAGCCCGTGATCATCGTTCGCAGCACGGAGACGAACAAGATCACGCATTCGCTGATCGGTCATGCTGGCAGCATTATGTCGTTCGCCTTTTCGAACGATGACACACGCTTGATTTCCGGGGCTGACGATAAGACGATTCGCATCTGGGATCTCAGTAATGTGGCGCAGCCGGAACTCAGGAAAATCGAAGGTTTTGCGGCTGCCGTCACAGCGGTTGGATGCAATGGCGATGGCAGTCAGATCCTTGCCGGCTTTGCAGACAACGCGCTGCGTCTGATGAATGTCGCCGACGGTGCAGTGCTTAAGGAATTCGCTGGCCACTCGGGAGTTGTCTCAGCCGTTGGGTTCTGGGCCGGTCAGCCCTTTTCCGTCAGCCAGGACGCGACCGTGCGATTCTGGAACGCTGCGGATGGCGCTCAGGTTCGAACGTTCAGCCTGCCGTCACTTTCGACGTCATTCGCGCTGTCAGCCGACACGCAGCGGATGGCGTTTGGTGGTGCCGATAACCAGGTCCGCATTTACCAAACTGACAATGGCGGCGTTCTTCAAACATTGCAGGGCTTTGCGACAGCCGCGACTTCGCTGAGTTTTTCCCAGGACGCTCAGTTGTTGTCTGTCGTCAACGCCGACGGTCGAGTCTCCGTCTTCAATGCGACGACCTCGCGGTTTCGCGAAGGATTTACTGATCCAAAGGTTAAGTCCGCAGTCTTCACCGCGTCCACAACTCTGCTGGTCGCTCGCGCGAACGAAGGGATCTCTGTGCAATCACCGCGATTCCTGCAACATCTCGACGGAAATACCCAGTCTGTCCGGGGAATAGCATTTCATCCGAACAACCAGTTGGTATTCGTCGCGTCTGCGGATGGATCGCTGCGAGGGTACTTACCACAGACCGGCCAGTCGACGTTCAACACAGGTCACGGAGCCCCCGTGAACGATCTGGCAATTTCAGCTGACGGTCAGTTTCTTGCGACCGCCGGCGACAACAGCGTAGTCCGAGTTTGGAATACATCGGGTGCCGGTGCTGGACCGCAGCAACTCACGGGATTTTCCGGTCCGGTTCATCGAGTTGCTTTTTCAGGGGATGGCAAGCAGATACTTGCGGTTTCAAACGGTGACAAACCGACCGCGCAATTGCATGACACACCAACCGGCGCGCTGCTGCAAAAATTCTCGGGTCATACTGGAGTTGCCGTCGGTTGCGCCATGCTGCCTGTGATTCCAAACGCAGATCCGAACAGCACTCTAATCATCGCTTTGACAGCGTCACCGGTCGGGGTCTTTCAGTGGAATGTCACAGCGATGAAACAGATCCCCGGACACGGCGGACCGGTGACTTCGCTGGCTCGCATTCCGCAGAACCCTCGTCAGGTCTTTTCCGGGAGCACGGACTCCACGATTCGTCGCTGGAATCTCGACAACGGCCAGCAGATGCAGCAGTACAACAATGGCGGAACAGTGGCGGCGATCGCTGTTGCTCCCGATGTGCAGCGAATCGCATCCGCCAGCGAAAATCACACGGCGAAACTGTTCAACATCAATGGACAGCAGGTCGCTGAAATGCGAGGCGACATTCGCCGTCGCATCGCACTGTCCCGGGCTCAACAGCAGGAATCCGCCGTGGTCACTCGACTGAACGTTGCGAAGCAACTGGCCGATGCCGCGGAAATGGATTTGCCATTGAAGACAACGTCCGAGAAATCGCTGGCTGACATGCTGACGGCGGCAACTGCTGACGTGCAGACAAAGAAGACGGCGATGGAAACTGCGTTTACAGAAAAGACGACGTCGGAAAAAATGGCGATCGATGCCTCTGCGGCTGCGAAAACAGCGATTGCGGCGAAGCAGCTTGCGGAACAGTCAGTAAAACTCGCGGCTGCAGAAATGGTACTGGCTCAGGCTAGACTTGGACGACTGCAGCAGGCATCCGGCAGCGAACCGCTGAACGAAGAACTGAAGGCCAGGGTCACCGTCGCTCAGACGCAGATGGAAGCGGCCACACTGCATTCCACAGCGATGGCAGCCGCGGTGCAGGCACCCACAGACAACGCGATAGCCATGTCAACACTGGCCAATGCCGCGGCTCAGAAACTTGAGACTGTGCAGAAACCTTACAACGACGCTGTCGCGGCGTTGAAAGTGGCAGAAACCCTGCAGAATCTGTTGGCTCAACAGCAAGTGCTGGCGGCTAAAGAACTGATCGACGCGCAGGAGGCGGTACCGAGTCGCAAGGACGCTGTAACGCGATCCGAAACGCTGCTCGTGGACGCGAAAACAGCGGTCGCAACGGCGACAACGCAGCTTCAGGAATCTGATTTGCCGCTGTACAGCATTGCATTTTCGCCCGACGGTTTGGTGCTGGCCACAAGCGGTGACTTCGCGAGCGTACATACCTGGGATGCCCAGACGGGGGCCGCTCTGGGAGCGTTAGCAGGACACACGGCGGCGACTAAGGCCGTCATGTTTCTGGATGAGCACACTCTGGCGTCCGCGTCTGATGATCAGTCGCTGCGTCTGTGGGATTCGAATCCCGGCTGGATTCTGGAACGCACGATTGGAAACATGGATGATCCAAACCTGGTCGCGCATCGGGTTACGGCGGTTGATTTCAACGCAGATTCATCTCAGTTGCTCATTGCCAGTGGCATTCCCTCCCGACGTGGCGAACTGCAGGTCTTCAACGTCGCGGATGGAGGTCGAGTCCTCTATCTGCCGCAGGCTCATGACGACGTGATTTATGCGGCAATGTTTTCGCCTGATGGAAAAAGGATCGCATCCGGCGGAGCCGATAAATACCTTCGTACGTTCGACATCGCCGCCAGCCAGCAACTGCGAAGATTTGAAGGGCACACGAGCTATGTCCTCGGGATCGCCTGGAAACGAGACGGCCAGGTGATTGCGACATCAGGAGCAGACAACACAATCAAAGTCTGGGACGCTGAGACCGGGGATCAGCAGCGCACGATCGAGAACTTCGGACGCCACGTGACGTCGGTTCAGTACATCGGCGAGACTGACAATATCATCTCCTCCTGCGGCGATAAGCTGGTGCGCATCCACAACGCTTCAAACGGCGGCCTCGTCAGAAATCTCGGCGATGTCACCACGTGGCTCCATACTATTGCTGTTACGCCGGACAGTAACGTCGCGGCGGCCGGTGATGCGAGCGGCAACGTCTACCTTTGGAATGCCAACAACGGGCAGCAATTGAAAAGACTGGGACTGGCACCGCAGTGATGTCGGCAAGCCGTGGGTCCTTCTTGAGATAGACGGGTGTCATGGTTCCTGTAAATCATTTGGATGTCGGAACATCCTCCATTAGTCGTCGATGGCCTCGTTCGCCGGTTTGGTGATCGCGTGGCTTTGGATGGTGCTTCATTCTCGCTGCGAAAAAGGTGAATGCCTCATGCCGCTGGGACCGAATGGAGCCGGGAAGACGACACTCATTCGTACTATTGCCGGTCGATTGAAACCGGATTCCACGCGTCCTGATTCATGGACAGATTCAGCAGGCGGGTGGTGATTCGGTGTCACTTCGGCGGTTGTGGGTGATTCCTCAGAACATCGCGATCTACGACAACCTGACGGCCCGAGAGAATCTGAATCTGTTAGACGATTGTTTGGTATTAAGCCGGCGGATCTTCATCATGCCTCAATTTGTCCGCAAGCTGTCTTCGGTCGCATTCAACGCCTGGGCGACGGACGAATTCCTGAAGGTGTTCCGGTACATCACGCCGGACAATTCGATCGTGGTCTCGATTTTCAAGGAAGTCGCCGGCATCCTGAGTATGACGGCGATGTTTTTCTCGATTGCCTGCGTCGCCGCACAACGATGGGCCGTGCGATGATGCGGTCCGGCGTGCCATACTCCGCCAACTTTTTTTCGGCAGTAAAAGTCGTGGCCGAATACTGCAGTTCCCTGATGTGCCGTCAGATTGACACACACCGCGGGCCAGACTTAGCGGCCAGCGAACAGACCAAACAGGCCACTCTTCTTCTTGGCCGGTTCCTCGGCAGGCTTTGTACCGGGTTCCGTCGACGTCAGCCGTCGGATCATATCATTCAGACTGCGTGTCAATCGGGCTTTCGGAGCGAACTGACACAGCGGCAGCCCATTGTTGCGGGCGCCGACCATTGTGGCATAGTCGTTTGGCAGTTGCCAGAAAACACTCCGACCGATGGTTTCTAAAGCCTTGTTCAGGCTGATGTCGTTGTCTTCGAGACCCGCGCGATTGACGATGATTTCGACCTTTTCCTTAATCCCGGGCACCTGTTCCAGAAACTGCATGATACGAACGACGTTTCGCAGGCACGACAGATCGAGTTGCGTCACCAGCAGGACTTTGTCGGAGACTTCCATTACTGAAAGATCGAGGCGACTGAATGACTTGGTCACATCCACAATCAGATGCGAGAATGTCGCTTTTAACAGTGCCAGGATACGTCGCAGGTCGTCGGGCTTGATCGGTTCACCCGTTTCGAGTTCCACAGGTCGCGGCAGCAAATAGACGCCGCAGTCGTGACGCGTGAGTGAACGCTTCAGCAGCCCATAGTCGAGGCGGGAAATGTTTTCTGAAACGTCACGGATCGTATATTCAGGAATAATGTCCAGCCACACGTCGGCATCGCCCAGCGTCAGATCCAGGTCAATGATGACGGGCGAATTTGCCGGATCCTGAGCCAGGGAAGCAGCAATGTTGACCGCTAGCGCCGTGCTTCCAACGCCACCGCCAACTCCGGCGATGGTGATGATTTGACCGGCCCGGACATTTCCGTCACCCGCTGAACCGCCAAACGTAACTCGAATTCTGTCCAGCGCAGCGATGAAGTCATCCAACTGCAGCGGCATATTCAGAAACTCACGCGCGCCGTTGCGCATTGCCTGCAGGATCAGGCTGCCTTCCTGACAGGAACTGACCACGAGCACAGAACAGTTCGGAAGGGCTCGGGAGATTTCACCAACCAGCTGTACGCCTTTAGCGTGATTCGCATCAACGTTGATCAGCGCGATGTCCGGCTGAGTCTGCTGAGCGACATCCATAAAGAATTCGTACCGTGCACATTCGGCTTCAAGCCATACTGTATCAATTCCCAGCAGCATGGACTTGAGCGAATTGCGCGTGCGCTCATCCGGATCAACGGTGGCAAGTCGCAGGACGCTTTTCATGGTATCTCTCGTTCTGAATCATTAAGTACGTCGGAACTAATCATCGACTTAGGGGCGTTGTCGGTTGTGGTTCCTATTATTAACGCATCGTCGGGGAAATCAGTCCGGAACCTCCGGATCGTGACGAACCTGATGAAGCCTTTGGTTTCCTGCTGTTTCCTCCCTGATCGGTGACGGGACCATCACTCACCGTGCGGGATGAACTTACCGGTTTCGTCGTTTTTGACCGTTCCAATTTCGCGGTCGGCGTTCCTGGGGCGACCTGCAGTTCGGATTTTCCATACCCTGGTGGAATGCAGGAGCCATTGTCTTGTTGACAGTCAGGGCAGGCGTTCATATGCAGACCATGCGGGCAATTCTGCCAGTTCGCGCCAGGCAGACAGTTCTCACAGCCATTTTCACATGCATCTCCATATTTTGGAACTTCCAATAGTCCCATGCCAAACAACTCTTTGTCGGTCGGCGTGTCTGTGAACATACCGGGTCCCTGCTGTGGGAACTGGCTCGCCGGTGCTGGGGAAACATACTCCGGAGTCACCATGATGATCAGTTCCCTTTCAGATTCGGTAGCGGTCTTACGACTGAAAGCTGCGCCACTGTATGGTAGCTCGCCGAAGAAAGGCAGCTTCTGCGTGAGGACGTCTTGTTTCTGTGAGACCAACCCGGCAATTACCAGAGCTTCTCCGAAATTCATTTCGACCTGCGTATTTGCGCTGTTGGTCTTGAATGCAGTGATCGTTGTGCCGGCCACGGTGACGGTGTTCGCAAAGTCCTGATCGCGGATGATCGCTTCGACTTCCAGCCGGACTCGACCATTGCCCAGGATGTAAGGCACAGCGTTCATCTGAATCCCGTATTCGCGAAATTGAAAACCAGTCGTTCCCAGCCCTGCAGGAATTGGCACAGGAGTTTCACCACCGCTCAGGAAATTTGCCGGGCGACCGTTATGAGTCACGATCATCGGAGTGGCCTGGGACTTCAGGATGCCTTCTTCCAGCATTGCCTGAATAAATCCCTGAAACACTGAATTCGGTTTTGTGAATCCGAATGTGACCGTGGAATTCGAAAGCCCGGACAGTGTGGCAACTGTGCCGCCTCCACCCGGTGTCAACCCCGTAATAGGAGTGATCGGACCTGGGGTACTGAACAGAAACCCCTCCGGTCGAACGAGTGTGAAGTTCATCCCCAATCGACGAAGTTTCGAACGCTGAACTTCCAGTACGGTGCATTTCATCAAAACCTGCTGCACACCGCCGGTCTTCATATGATTCATCACGGTTGGATAGAACTGCCTCGCAATCTCCTCAATTTCGATGATGTTTTCAGGTTGTGAGACCCAACCGACCAGACGCACCGACTGCTCATTGATTTCTTCGATCGTGATCACGTCGTTGGGATAGCTGCGGCGGATTTTAGACTCGAGGTACCGCACATCGCCTTCGACCAAAACTTCGAGGCTGTAGTTGCGACCATGTTCGTCAACGACATTAATAGTCGTGACGCCGCCTCGCAGGGCATGCACCCGAAACTGAGTGGGTGTACCTTCCACGACCTGAACGGTGATGACTTCTTCATCAAAGTCCATCACCCGGCGGATCTTGGCCGAATGTTCGACAAAAACTGAGAAGCGCTCGACGAGCGACAGTTCGTTTCTGCCTTCGTGGATCCGATAGACACCAGAACTTCCTTCATTCTGCGCGGTGGCCGTAGCGGTCGGCAGCAGAACGAGGATTGTCGCGGCCAGAGTGAAACTGGCAATCATTCGAAGTAATGGCATCCGTGCACTCCCAAAATGATGAAGAGCGACGTCCGCTGCAAAGCAGGACGTCGCATCCCCAACTCATAACGCGCTCCGCGCGACCACTAAGAAACCCTGTGATGCCGGGCATCCATACTCAGGACTTTCACAGAACTCCTTCGGACGTCAGGCCCATTGCCTGAGTTCGACTTTCCTCATTTCGTCTTCAACAAATCCCACATATTCCAGGTTCCGGAAGCAGCAGCCTCTGCATCTAATGGCAAATCCACTGTTTCCAGGCGGACTTTATCGCCTTCGTAGATCTCCATCGTCCATACATTTGGATTGTCAAGCTGAGCCACCTTCACTGGTGCGGATGCTTCCGGACCGGTTGCCGCCACCCGAGCCAGTTCCTGTGCCAGTGATTCATCCATAGACGGCCGTTCGCTCGATTCATCAACCATTCCTGTTTCACGGTTTTCCATCACCGAACGATTCCGATGACCTGAACCCGAAAAGGAACTATTCAGAAACTCCGCCGAAATCTCCGTCTTACCAGATGAAGTCATGTCACCATTTGGACGCAGCATCGTGGAGAGTTCACCCAGTCGTTTTGCCAAATTGACAACCTTACCCTGTTCAGGCTCAACTAGTAATGAGATGTTCTTTGCCAGTCCATCCCCTTCCTTATCGATACCGTAAATTCGAGCATCCACTGCGAACACTTCGACAAACTCCATCACAGTAATCATTTTTTTGAAAGTGCGGCCCGAGGAATTGTCATCGTAAGTCAGCAGCAGATCGACTCGGTTTCCCGGTCGCATCATGCCGCTGTGCGACGTCGTCGCATCCACCGGAATCGTGACAACAGCCATCCCGGGCGGGATACTGGCCACGGCTCCGATTTCACCAGGCTCCGTCAGCTTGCTCTTAAGGATCCAGTCCCCCGGCATTACTGGAACCTTCAGAGAACGTTCGGTAGTTTCGTCGAGAGACGTGATGGCTCCTTCAGGAGCAGTTGAAACGGGTACCTCCACAAACTTCGTATTCAATTCATCCAGGCGAGTCCCAACCTGAATGTCTGCAATTGCACTCAGTACCTGAATGGTCTCTACTGTTACTACGGGTTTTTGACTGATTGCTTTCTTAACGCCAAGCATGGCGACAAGTCCGCAACCGGCAGCGACAACAAGCAGAATCAACGATTGATTTTTCATATAAAGTGGATCTTCCCCGGATTTGCCTGCCAGGCATCCGCTCCTGAACATCGGCAGGTAATGCTGGTGATCAGCATTACCGGCAGTCTGTGCAGAAACAGGTTAAATGGCACAGTCAATCCATACCCACCAGCATCTTCATCGGCAGAGCAGAAAAGCCCGCTTAATCTAATGCTGGCCGGATTGCCAATCTTGCGGATCTACCCAGGATAATCGGGAAGATCCCTACCTTCGAATCCGAATCCGACGTTTGTCGTGACTCTTTGCAGCGACTCGACAACACATCGGTCGCTTTTTCGGTCAAGGAATCCATACGGGGATCGGCAGATCCTGCCGATCCCTGCAGTGATTTCGTTATATCATCCCCTGATACAGGAAATAGCCAATCGTTCCGATGCAGATCGGAATCCCGTATGGCAACAGCATCATGCGTGGCTTTCGTTCAGCTGCAATGCGAGACAATTCCGAGGGATTCTTAATGACCATCCATTCGCTCAGGATCAGGAAGAAATTCTCATAGTGATGCTTCATTGTGCCTTTGCGCAGAACCATCAGGACCGCCATGACGGCGCCCACAACAGTGGACACGCAGAATGCAGCGAAAGTGATTTCCCAACCTAGCCAGGCACCGATGCCCGCCATCAGCTTGACGTCGCCCGCGCCCATTCCGCCCACAGCATACAGCGGCATCAGCGTCAACAGCCCCACGCACATCCCCAGCAGACCAGCGCCGAGGCCACCCAGCCCACCAACGCATGTGCAATAGATGAGTCCGGCAAGGATCATCGGAAACGTGATCCAGTTAGGGACTTTCAGTTCACGGCCATCAATCCAAGCCGCAAGAATCAAAATGGCTGACACCGTTTTGACGTGCCAGTTAGTAATAAGGAATTCAGTAAACTCCATGGCGCGAGTCCTTCTTATCAACGAATGTTGCAGTGTTATGAGTTGGTTACGACGGGGGGAACACCGTGGTTCAGGGTGACAGGGATCAGCGACCGGCCGGGACGAACAGACTGCCCACCAGGAAGGCCAGCGCCAGTGCCACCACGGCTGTTCCCTGAATGAGATCAGCCGGTGACAGTTCGATCCAGTATGGAAGCATGATTTGACTCCTGTCTGATTTCTGGTGTCAAGTGTCGAAAGCGACGGTGACAGCTGAGCCACCTCTTTCAACCCTTAAAGTTCCTGTTATGACAGGTACTTTGAGACTTTGTTGAACTTACCGTTGGCGTTGCTGCCGACGGCAGAAACCGCTGCCAGACACACAACGATGATCAAAGCCAGCATTACTGCGTATTCAACTGCCGTTGGGCCGTCTTCGGAAACGATGAATTTCTTAATGGTGTTAGTAAATCTTTCCATTGAAACTCTCCAAGAACCTGATGCAGAAAAATGATGTCGATTGTTGATTGCTCGAAAAAGCTAGAGACGAATGTCCAAACATGCTCGTCCGTTATCATTTTCGTTCAGATTTCAGGTCAGCCGTGTACGCATTCTCGTTCAGCTAAAAAAGAGGATGCGAAGTTCGTTCGCATCCTCTCTCGTGAAATACACTTGATCACGCGACAGCAAACTTTTGACTGTTGCTATCATGGCAGAATCGCCCGGGTGGATTATGTCAGGTAGCTTGATACTTTGTTGAACTTGGCGTTGGCGTTGCTGCCGACGGCAGAAACGGCGGCCAGGCACACAACGATGATGAGAGCCAGCATGACCGCGTATTCAACCGCGGTTGGGCCGTCTTCTGACACGATGAACTTTTTGACGCTGCTTACGAACTTGCTCATTTGAAAATCCCTCACGATGTGCCCGTATCCGGGCGGGTGACGTCACAGTGGCTTTTGACCACCACAGAAAATGACTCTGCGACGCAGAGTTAACCCTTACTAAGCCTGTCAGCCGCATTTTGCGGCATCGCAGTTCAGTCCGCGTTACTCGCTCGCTGACAAGCAAACCTAGGTCAGAAAGTCCTGACGTCAAAAAGAATTTTCGTTTTTGCGATATGACGCAAAAACACATCGAAAAGCCCGAAAAATCCGTTGTTGCCGCGTGTAGCCCAGAACGCCCGCTCGGTACCAAGTGTCGCGTGCAGGTACGGCATAATCGCACGGACCAGCTTGATCGGCATTTGGGCAGTGGCGTTCAGCGACCGATTTGGATCTGCGCCAGTAGTTTTCGTTCGAGAAGTGGGTCGCGGCCGATGGACAGCCAGCGCGATGGTCCCGTCTGACCCACGACCTGGTCAAGATCGCGAGTGAAAGGCTGGGATTCCTGGAATGTGGCTCCACCTTCGTAGTTTGCGGCCAGGCCTGGCAGATCTTCAATCTCTTTATCAACGCGGACACTCACCGTCATCAAACCAATGCCGGATGACTGCATACTGACGTTAACGCGTCGACGAATTGACTGCAGCGTGCTCTCCAGCCGGTTCTCAAGTCCAACAGAATCATGGTGCCATGGCTCAAGAATATTTGAACCACCGCGATACTGCGTCCGATGACGCCTTCCAGCTTGCTCTCGCGAGCCACCTGGAAATGATTCCGGTGCAGCACAACCACGGCATGTTCCCACAGAGAATCACGATAGTCGGCTGAGACCTGGATCACGCTGCTGCCGACCGGTGGTGCACTGGGTGGCGCAGACAGGCAACCGCTACACAGCGCAATACATCCCACCGCGACGGCGCGGTTTGTTAAGTGGAAGAATTTTTGCTGCGTGCCTTTCAATACCGTCGCATCCCTGCAAACGTGATAATGCTGTGCAGGGTATTCTGGCAGCGAACGCCGCGACGACTCAAGATCACTTTGGGTGAAGCGATCTGTCTCTGCAAACCGGCAGTTTACGCCGGATTTCGCCGGGACACGTCCTTAGTACTCGTCGCGAGTCTGCATGAACAACGCTTTTTTTTCACCTGGGAGCGTAAAGTCGAATCCGCACGCCTGGAAAAAACCATCTGCGGACGTGATCGCCATCACTTCCAGCACATTGCGACGCACAGCCAGATCGACACAACGTCGAACGAGTGCTCGACCGATTCCCCTGCCCTGGTGACCCTCGTGAACGGCAAGACTTCGAATCTCGGCCAGCTTCGCCGAATAAATCTCCAGCGCTGCAAAGCCGACGATCGATCCATGGCTTTCTGCGACAAATCCAAACGGAATCAGATCACACAGTTCATCAAACGTGCGCGGCAGCAGGCGATTGGCCGTTACGAAGTGATCGACAAGCTCTTCGAGCTGCGGGATGTCATCGCGATTTGCTTCACGAATTTCGAAATCGGCGTCATCGGATTCTGCTTTGTCGGTTTCTGTCATAGTGGTGCACTTCGGACCAAAGTTTCATGTTGGACGATCAGTCGCAATCGATTGAGAGCAGTCCGCGCTGCACGCTGCCGAAAGATGGCAAGGTTGCCGGACATGCTCACGTCGAAACTCCGGGTTTCAACTGCAGTATTCACCGCCACATGGCCTCGACGAACCACTACTCCGGAATCAAGCGACTCATCATAGAATGGTGATGAGAGTAACACGAAATCGACGCTGTGGTTAAGTCGAATATTCCTGCTCACGACAGCGGCAGAGTTAAGCCAATCGTCCGGCTCATCGATGTCCATCCCGAGCAGATCGACACCCACGTGCCGCAACGCGGCTGCATCCCACCGTCCAGGAATCACCACCGCAGCTTTCACTACGGATGCCACAGTCAAATTCTCTGACATCCACATGGCGAGTTGCCCGCCGGTGGTTGCGCCTTCGACAAGTGCCACCGAGTGGTTTTCTCGCTTCAAAAGCTCAGACAATACCTCGTGAAGTTCGTCGTCGCCCTCTGTATAAACGGCATCGCCCAAACGTTCTCGAACAAGTTGACACGTTACGCGGTTCAGCCGGTCTGCTTCCTCGACAGACTTAGCGCGGGCTGTGACCCACAAGGAAATCACCGCTTCGCTCGCCGTGATGCCAACTTCCGGATTTCGCCCACGTGCCGTCAAATCACCCAGCAACCGTTCCGCATCAGATTCACCAAATCCAAACGTACGAATCACTGATCGCCGCAATGCCATGCCGCTGTCCAGCAGGATTGGACGAACCTGCTGAGTAAACATAGGTTTCATTTCTGCCGGAACACCTGGCATTACTGCGATCAGACATCCCCGGGAAGTGTGTTGATCATCCAATGGAACACTCATCGCATCTCCGTTGGACGTGACCCGCATCAACACTCCAGGTGCAGTGCCACAAGAATTGAACAGCACGGCTGAATGTTCCGGTCGATCGGCCTGCCGATGATTGCGTTCGGGCATTTCGCGTCCGCGCGCTACAAACAATGCCTGAATCTGTTGCAGTGATTCTGGATCACGTATTAAACGCTGACCGAAGCCCTGCGCCAGTGCATCGCGAGTAATGTCGTCCAGTGTCGGCCCCAGTCCACCCGTGATGAGGACAACCTGTGCCCGCGCTACTGCGGATCGGAATTCGCTGACGATAGCGTCCATTTCGTCGGCCAGCGTTGTGTGGCGCATCACGGTCCAGCCGAGTGATTCCAGTTCACGGCTGAGCCATTGACTGTTGGTGTCCAGTTTTGAACCACAAGTCAGTTCCGATCCAATTGCAATGATTTCAGCAAACATAAGTCCGGACAGTCCTGCACAACGAAACGAGTCTGTTCCTCAGCCGCGAAAGGCTAGTCAATCGGTGAGTGAAACAAAAGTGCCAGACATAAAAGCAGCTCAATCTGGATTAGAACCTGAAACGTCTCATTCGCAGCGAGTGATGATATCCATCTCACCATCGAGCCAAAAACCAAGGGCAGGATTCGAACCTGCGAACGTTCGCAGCAGGAGCCAGATCTGAAGAACTGCGCAGGATCGCGGTGCTCGACCGGTGTTACTTCTGTTTGGCATTTTCCCAGCCCGTGCGTTACGCTCCGCCCATGAAACTTTCAAAACGCAGAACACTTTGTCTCGCCCTGCTTGCGTTGATGCTGATTGAACTGTTTGTCTGTTTTCAGTATCGCGGGCCTGCTGTGGTTGCCGAACGGGACGCTGATGCACTCGCTGCAGGAGGTGTGCTGACGTTCTCGGCTGAGCGAGCGTTGAAGATTCATCAATACGTGTTCGATGGCACCACACATCCCGCAGGGTCGCCTCAGAACGATGCAGTACGAGATCGATTGGTGCATCTGTTGCAGGAGCATGGCTGGCAGGTTGAAATTCAGTCGGCTCAGGTGGATGGTCGTGCCGGGGACTCGCCACTGAGGTTGCACAACGTGATTGCCCGGCGACCGGAGCAGGTTGGCCTTTCACAGCAGCCTTTGATACTGGCGACGCATTATGATTCCTGCCGCTTTGGTCCGGGAGCCGGGGACGCAGGCAGCTGCGTCGCTGCACTGCTCGAAGCCGGTCGGTTATTGACGCTGCAAACTGAACAACTGAAGCGACCGGTTTGGCTGCTCTTCACGGATGGCGAAGAAGCCGGTCTCTTGGGAGCGACCGAATTTGTCAGATCACATCCGCTGTCGCAACAAAGGCCATTGGTGCTGAATTTTGACGCGCGAGGAACCTCCGGACCAGTGGTCATGTACGAAACTCACTCAGGTAATTCTATTGCCGTTTACGAATGGATCAATGCGATTGCGAAACCTCGCATCACCGGCTCATTGTTTACGGCCGTTTATCGTTCGATGCCGAACGGGACGGACTTCAGCATCTTTCGGCAGTCTGGATGGCAAGGATTCAATTTTGCGATGATTGACGGAGCCCAGCGATATCATCAGCCAGACGACACGTTCGCCAACCTGGATCCTCGCAGCGTGCAGCATTTCGGTGAACACGCGTTGCAGCTGTCCACTCTGATTGCCAGCAGCGACGAAGATCTGACATCGACGGAAGAAGATGCGGTGTTCTTTGACGTGCTCGGGCAGATAGTGATCCATTACCCCGTCGGGTGGTGCCTGCCGATCCGCTTCGCACTGCTGATTGTTTCCGTGCGACTCTACGGACGCCATGTACTGCGACGCCAGGTTCTGAAACTGTCACTTTACGTCTGGCTCACGATGCTGATGATCGCGATTACGGCTCCAATGATGGGCTGGATTGTCAGTGCGTGTATCAGAGATACTATGATTCTGCCGCGTCCATTCGTCTGGTACGGTCGCAGTTTGACGCTTGGAATGTGGTGCCTGTGTCTGCTCATGGCGCTGAGCATCGGGCACTGGATGCTGCGTCGCATTGATCAGCGTATTGTGTGGGATGCGTTTTGGCTGGGTCAAGCACTGACCTGTATGTTCGTGTCCATGTGGGCACCGGAATTCAGCCACCTGCTGTCGATCCCCGGCGGCATGGCGATCGTGCTGACTCTGACCGTGAGATCCATTCCCCTGCGAACGCTGCTGGCAACCGCCGGCGCAGGGATCTTTTTGATTCCGGTGCAGCATCTCCTGTAAATTGCGCTTGGCCCCTCAGTGGGGCTTTTGCTGTTCCCCACATTCGCGATGATCGCCATGCCAATGCTGCCCGCAATGGGGAAACGCAGCTCTGATGCCACGAAATCGAGCTTTTCCGGTTCACAGGTTGAAGCTGATTCCAAAATGAGTTGTCCTCGTTAAGCAATCAAACCGTGCCTGCAATCCGCCAACATAGTGCATCGTCGCTGTGTTCAATGCATCTCTGTCAGCTGCTTCTGTGATCGGCCCGTCCCGAGACAGATCCTGCAGGGGAGTCCCTTCCATCGCAAAAGTTTATGACAGTCAGCCGAATCCTGTCTTCATCAAGATCAAGTTATACAACATGGAGAGCATCCTAATCCTCAGCAACACCGTTGTCACTGTGTACAGATTTGCAAACGGCGGAGATATTGCCGGCAGCGGCGAGGCGTTCGAACTCATCTTCATCAAATCCTGATGATGACGTCGCCATTATCCCGAATCCGCCACCCAGCAGCATGACTCCTATCAGCACGCAGATCCCTATCAACGGCATCGTGAAGTCACCACCGATGTTTCGCATTTCAATAACGCGAACACCGACACCGAGTATCAGTGCGACGCCTGATGCGGTACTGAGAAGTCCCATCGCAAACCGCAGCGGTTGAAATTTCTGAATCAGCGTAGGAATCTTCTTTATTACATCTGAATCGATGACTGGACTTACGATCGCTGATCGGTGAGTTTCAAACGTCTCAGCCGACGAAAACCTGTGTGCCTGATTGGTCGCGGAAACCAGAGTTTCTGAATCGTCCTGAATCGTGATGTTCATCCCATTCTCCTCGCACTGAACCTGCCGAAATCAGAAGGTTCTGACATCGAGAACGCAGCCCGAGAATCGCTGGATCAAGAAACCAGAGTCGACACGAGGCGAATTGTCGCAACCCAATATGCAACAATGGTTTAAGAGCAGGAACTACTCGCGATGCGGCGAGACGGGATGAATCGTTGCCGGTTTAACGCTTCCCAGCGTCATCTTCACCTGCTGTTCCACCATAGTGCGATACTTGCCGCCCAGTTCCATCAATTCGTGATGGGTTCCAGTCTGCAGAATTCTCCCGTTTTCAACCACCACAATCAGATCCGCGCCGGCAATGGTGCTCAGTCGATGAGCGATCACGAAACTTGTGCGGCCCTTCATCAGTCGTCCCAGACTCTGCTGAATCAGTTGCTCACTTTCTGTATCGAGATTGCTGGTGGCCTCATCCAGAATCAACAGCTTCGGATCCGCCAGCACGGCCCGGGCAATGGCCAGTCGCTGCCTTTGCCCGCCGCTCAGACGAACGCCGCGTTCGCCGATCAGGGAGCTCATGCCGTCCGGCAGACGGTCGATGAACTCAAGAGCGTTGGCAACTTCTGCGGCCCCGCGAATGTCGTCGGATGTCGCTAGCTTTCGGGAATAAGCGATGTTCTGCGCGATCGTGCCATCAAACAAAAACACATCCTGTTCGACGACGCCCAGCAGTGCGCGGAAGGATTCAACGTCGTAGTCTCTCAGATCGCGACCGTCCAGTGTGACACGCCCTTGTGTAGGATCATAGAACCGTGCCACAAGATTGCAGAGCGTCGTTTTTCCGGCACCACTCGGACCAACCAGGGCCACAGTCTGGCCAGCCTTGACCTTCAGGCGGACGTCGTTCAGGGCAGGCGTCTGTGTTCCGGGATAAAGAAACGTGACGTCCTCGAATGCCATGTCGCCGCGAATGTTGCTTCGGTCAGCTCGAATGCTGTCTGGTGTCGACTCCATTTCGCGGGGTTCTTCGAGCAGATCGAGAATACGGTCAAGTCCACTGAGACTGTTCTGAAACTGCGTGGCACTCGACGCCAATGCAGCCAGTGGTTCCAGCAGCATCAGCAGATAAACCAGAAACATCATCAGGTCGCCGATCGACATGTGCCCGCTGATGACGCGCGAACCGCCGTAGAACAGCAGTCCGGCACTGGCAATCGGAATCAATGTTTCCCATACCATTTCCACCACCCGCATCCACCACCACGCGTAGAGTTCCTGACGTGCCATGAGGTTGTTTTCTTCAGAGAATCGTACGGCTTCGCGTTTCTGACGACTGAACGCACGCACAATTCGCATCCCCGCGAAAGTTTCCGCCGCACCTGCATCGATGGCTTCGCGTTGCTTGCGGATGGCACGAAATTGCGGTCGGATGCTGTTGATCCACGCGCGGTGTGTGATGAACACAGTCGGCAGCAGAACCAGTGCGCCCAGCAGCAGCGTCCAGTCCACCCATGCCAGCACGGCAAGGCTTCCCAGCAACTGAATCACGGCGCGCCACGGGTTGTAGAGCATCCCGAAGACAAGTTCGCCGACACTGCCGCCGTCTTCGCGCAGAACAGAGGCGACGCCGCCGGATCTCAGTTCGTGAACGCGATGCAGCGGAAGTCTGACCGCGTGATCGAAGACCTGGCGACGAACGGCCAGTTGAATCTGCGTGGAGATTTTTGTCGCATACCAGCGTCCCAGAATATGGATCACAATTTTGAGCAGCGACACGATGACGACCACCAATACCGCCGCTCCCAAAATGCGAGTCGGTGTGGTCAAAGTCGGAAATAACCGGCTGATCCAGCCTGGCAAGGGCTTTCCGTCCAGGGCAAAGTCGATAACAAACTTTGTTCCCGCCGGTGGCAACAGCCCGAGGACGGTGGAAGCGGTCACGGTCAGCAGGGCGAAAATTACCCCGCGGCGATAGGGCGTGAGCAGTCCGAAAAATCGCAGGACCAGTTGCCACGATGAGCGAACTCGGTCCTTTGCCGCGCGCGAGTCACCCGAGGAATGAATGCTGCCTTTCGGAAGCAGCTTTTGCTTGACCTTATTTCGGTAGGCATCAAAGCGCTGTCGGCTGCCGCTCGTTTGTCGCAGGCTGTGTTCCTTGTGCACGCGGACTGTCGGCGTTTGCGGATCTGGTTTTGTATTCATCATGGCCCATTGTAAGCCACGGTCGGATTCGGTCGAGAGTTGCCGGACCGATTCCGGGAACTCGGGCAACATCTTCGATCGAAGAAAATGCGCCATTCAGACGGCGATACGCCACAATCCGCTGAGCCAGAGAAGGTCCGATGCCTTCCAGCTGCATCCAGTCCACCCAGATCGATTCGTTCACATTCACCCGAAAACTCGCATGAAACTCGGCCCCCCGCTGCAGTAATAATGGATCCGGACGGCGCGTGGCAACCACAATCCATTCAATTACCAGCCACAACAACAGGGCTGAGATCAATACGGTCATTATGCGACGATCCTGCGGTCGAAATCCCAGAACGACGTTTGACTCTGCCTTTGTGGGCGAAACGGGGACGACGGGAGTGCCAGATCCTTCCGAGTCAGGCGGGGGCGGCTGATCAGTGTTGTCAGACAACTTCGATCCTCTGCGTGAAAAGATCAACAGCAAGATGGTTGCCATCTGGTACCCGGACATTCCGATCCACTGTGCGAAATCCCCTGAATGAAAAGCGGTCAGGATGATGCGTGGCGTTCTGTTCGTCAAGAACCTGTCGTTGATTTATTTGAATTCGTGATTCATCGAAGGCCGCAACACATTAAAGCCCGGCGTTTCTGCAACGCCGGGCTGCTGAATGGCCGCAGAAGAACGCGGAGATCTCAAAGGAAATTCTATTTACAGGGGACTGGTGGCGATTCGACGCGCTGACCAGCCATGCTCCGCTTACTTCGCCAGCCATGAATCCAGCGTTTGTGAAGCGGTCTTGATCTCTTCTTTCGGCAGCAGTTCCTTCTTTGCAGTTCGCGTCAGTTTGGCAACGTACTCCATCGTACTCTTGACTGCGTCCGGGCTGGCGGTGGCATCCATCTTGACGCAGTACAGCAACATGAATTCGCTCTTTTCGTTCTTCTCAATCATCCAGCCGCCCAGCTTTGTGCGTGAGTTCTGTTCAAGGAGTTTCATCATCGTTTCCGCATTCGGCGACTGCTTCAGGGTTGCCGCGAGCGTCCAGATCTTTCGCACGTCGGCGCGTTCAAAATATTCGACTTCCGTCGTAATGAAGACCGATTGCTTGCCTGCATCTGATTCGTCAAATTCCACTTCCAGATGCCCGGATTTGTGACTCGTGTACTTCAATTCTGCTTTTTCGAGCAGATCTGACGCTGGAATGGGAGCTGGCTTCCATGGGCTGGCCAGAAATGTCTTCACCTCTGTGATGTCCACACTGTAACTGACCAGGCGAGCGTTTGGAGCAATCGCCTGAGCAATCGCTACGAGTTCGCCTTTGTTGTTCAATACCGGTCCGCCACTGTCACCGGAATTGATTGGAGCCTGCGTTTCGACAACTTTGAAATCGTGTTCGCCAGCCCCCGTGCGGAAGGTTTTCTGATACACCGATCGTACTGTTCCCGATGTGTAGACCCACAAGGCATCGGTCGTTCCAGGGTTGCCGATGGATTCGACATCCTCTCCAGGCCCTGAGCTTTCAACGGCCATGGGAATTGCTGTGACCCCCTCGGGAAGTCGATCAAGTTCCACAAGTGCCAGATCACGTTTTCGATCGACACTCAGCACGCGACCTCGAATCCCCAGAGTCTTTACGTTGTCCAGATAATGCTTTCGCGTCACATCGGCCTTTTCGTTCTTGAAGTCCGGGAAGAAAATCACAGCCGCTCGAGCTTCGCCCACCACGTGAAAGTTGGTGATCACCAGCTTCTTTTCGACATCGACCAGCACACCCGTGCCGCTCGACGTTTCCCCGGCCGTCTTGGCGAGTACCCAAACCGTTGATTTCAAAGCAGTCTGATACACCACACTGTCTGCTCGCACGCTGGTAGCCTTCATGGAAAGACAACACAGCACACCGACCGTAAGAACCGATCGCAAACAGCCAGATTTCAGACAGACGCTTGATGAGTGATTGAGTTTTTTCATGGGAACACCATCTTTCAATTGGACTGACGAGGAACTGGTTTAAGCACCACTGTTGTTGCTCAATGTCTAAAGCGGGGAAGAAGTCGATCTGTTACTGGCAATTCTGCATTTTGGTTCGCCGTTTAAACTCCACACCAACGGTGTGAGGGGTTGCCGCGCGACGTTCATCGCCAGATCCAGCAGTCCCCATGTCGCAATGGGTTCAGTCATGCTGCTGCCCTAACGGTCATCACTGCGCTTTACGAAATGTCAGTGCCGCTCCGGTCGTACCGTTCGACTGTTGTTCGAAGCGAAATTCTGACGCGGTGACAAAGGTCACTTTGCCCTGCAGGCGCCCGCCATCGCTTGTTTCCAGGGTGAGTTGGCCGTTCTGTAAAGTGAATTTCCCCGTCGATCGAGCCTGTTTGCCGTTACTGACGCTTGCAAGCACGAAAGTGCCGTCGGCGTTTAGCAGGATCGCAAAAGCTTCGGTGGCCGAACGACTGGCGGACCAGCGTCCGTGCAGCGAGTACGCTGCAACTTGCGGATTTGCAGCCGGCGCGCTCGATGGCTGAGGTGCGGTCGCGGTCGGGACGGTCGCGACGGGAACTGATGGCGTGACTGGCGACACGGCGACTCCTTGTACCGGAACTTTTGTCGCTCCGCCATGAGCGGCTGTGGTTTGAGTCAACGCGGCACCGCCGACAGATTCTTCGAGATTCCACAACGATTCTGTATCGCGTGCCAGGATCGCAAGGCGGTTGATTTCTTCTCGCAGGCCTTGAGCATTCACACCGGCGTTTTTGATCAGACTGAACAACTCGATGCGATTTCGGTCACGGTTGAATGCGAAACTTGTGCGGCCGGATTTTTCATTGGATTCCAATAGTCGCAGCAGGCGAGTCGCAGGCACTTTCTGTGAATCACTCACGGCTCGCAGTCCCAGCACGATTGAAACGTCCTGTTCATTTTCTGAGAGAGTCACGAGCACAGGAAAAATCCATGAATCCAGTTGTTTTGTTGTGGCAGCCATGCGTGTTCCGGCTGCCGACGCTTCAAAACTCGCTTCCTGCAGCGTATGAACGAGTTCATCGGTGGACGTGAGACGCTGTGCACCGATGGCGACTGAGTTTCCTCCATTTGTCGCGATATCGTCGATAAAAGCGGTTGACGTGCGCACAGATGAGAAAAGGCTGTCTACTTCCTGAGCCGCCGCAGGCGTGATGGCTAAAGCAGCAATCATTGCTGCTATCAACGCAAGAATTGCAGTTCGTCCAGATTTCTTCATCACACACCTCACTCTTGAGACTCGGGAGCGATTTGGTGATCTTCCAGCGGGGGAACGCAGGGATCAAACCAATGGCTTTACGCATTAACTACGCTCAACCAGCGTCGCAGCGGATTTTCGGCGAGTTTGTTACCGACGAATGCGGCAAGTCACCAACACGTCGCAGATCCAGCCTCAACGTGGAATTCTTCTATTCAAGCTCCTCGATCAGCCGAAACAGCTCTTCATTTCGCTTCGCAAGTTCACGGTTACTCTACTCCAGTTCCGCCAGCTGCAACTGCAGAATCACGGCGTTCAACCCGTCACGCGACATGTCATGCAATGGAGTCCCTTTCCGACGGGAAGAGCTTTGGCCGAAGCTTTAATAGAACAATCGAGCCACTTTCCATCCGTCGCCGGGGATTCGCACCATCACACCTTCGACGAACCGGCCCCATTTTCCAAAACAGTGACATCTGCCACAAAGCTTTTTCTGTAATTTTCTGCTAGCGTGCGAATCTAAGCGGATACCTGCGAGCGGTTTCTGGGGTTTTGCGCTCCCGGATTTGCCAAACGCTTTTTTTCTGTTAATCTTTTTCATCACGTCATCTGCACTCTCGGCCAGTGGTCGTGCCGAGCAGGTGAGAGCAGATTGGCACGATTTTAAGAGAACTAGTATTCTCTACTGCGCGAAGGAGTGTTACGGTCCGTACGAATTGCGGGAACCATATCGCCCCTTCTTTGCCAAATTGTGTATACGCCCTCGTTTTCAGCGTTGTAATTTGTTCACGCACCCGTAGCTCAATTGGATAGAGCGTCGGTCTTCGGAACCGAAGGTTGGAGGTTCGAGCCCTCCCGGGTGCACTGAAAAAGACTGGGTTTTGAAACAAAACGCCAGTCGCCAAACTTGATGGCACGGAATTCGGCACTGAATTCCAAAATTGCGATTCGGTAAATAAAATGGCCACGGTCAGCGTCAACTGACCGTGGCCCAAGCAAACCCTTCGGGCTGCTCGTGTGGATCTTCATCACTCGTAGCTGGAGGGTTCTTTATGGCTCGTCGTGCAAAGCCTTGGTTTCGCAAGGCCCGTGGAGCTTGGTTCGTTACCGTTGAAGGCGTGCAGCACAATCTTGGTGCTGACAAGAAGGAAGCGTTCGAACGCTTCTATCAGCTGATGCGACAACCACAGCGGCGAGTTGTCTCGTCGCTGGCTTTGGTGGCTGTCGTCGATGCATTTCTCGACTGGGTGAAGATCAATCGCTCCGCCGATACTTTTGAATGGTACCGCTACCGCCTGCAGAGGTTCTGCCAGCGATACCCCGACCTTCGAACCACCGATCTGAAGCCCTTTCACGTTCAGCAGTGGGTCGATAGCTATCCCGACCTCGGCCGAACGTCGCGGAGGAACTACCTGCGTTCCGTGAAACGCTGCTGCAAATGGGCAGTGCAGCAGGGATACCTCAGCGCAAATCCGGTTGAACATCTGGAAGTACCCACGGCCGACAGACGAGAACGCCTGACGATCAAGTACAAAGACGAAGTGCTGGCCGAACGGCGTCTGATGGATGTCTCACAAGTCAGCCTGTTCGGAAACGTCATGATCAGCGCT
>JBBJME010000086.1:0-25975 GCA_037719765.1 Planctomycetaceae bacterium | reverse complement strand
TAGTGCGGAGCACCCTCTGGGCCATTTGGCTATTGGTTCCTGACCCCTTTTTTAATCTAGTCAGATCATTTTGACAGTAGCTTTTGAAAAACACGCGCCGAGAGCGTACAACTCGTTAATTGAATTTGGCGAAGCACTCAGAATCTGAAAGGCACAAGGTGTCTGCGATGGATGATAAGACAAAGGCTGCACAGAGCAAAGAACCCAGGTCCAAAGACACGGCTCAGGAGAAGGACTCCACGAAGAAACCCCTGAAAGTCGCGACCTTCGGCGGCGGATGTTTCTGGTGTACGGAAGCCGTGTTTCTGAAACTCAAGGGCGTCGAAAAAGTCGTCAGCGGGTATACGGGTGGTGCGGTGAAGAATCCGACGTATGCGCAAATCTGCGAAGGATTCACCGGCCACGCTGAAGTCATCCGCATTGAATACAACCCGGACGAGATCACGTTCGAACAGTTGCTCGACGTGTTCTTTCACACGCACGACCCCACGACAAAGAATCGCCAGGGTGCTGACGTGGGTACTCAGTATCGATCAGCAGTTTTCTTTCACGATGAAGAACAGAAGGTAGCAACAAAGAAAGTCATCGCGGAACTCGACAAATCCGGCGACTTCGACGACCCCATCGTGACGACACTGGAAGAAATGAAAGTCTTCTATCCTGCCGAAGATTATCACCAGGACTACTTCGCTCAGAACCCCGCTAACCCCTACTGCCAGGCAGTGGTCGGGCCAAAGGTCAGCAAGTTCATGAAGCGGTACAAGGACATGGCAAAAAAAGACGAGTAGCCTATTTCCAGATCAGCGTGATCGGCACGGTGACCATTTCCGGTGCGTCACCGTCTGTGGCGTTCAGCGTCAGGATGGCCTGCTCAATGCCGCGCGCTGGAAGTTCAGAAATTGACAGCTGCACATTAACAGTCTGATGATCCGGAACTGTGCCGGGGACAGATTCGTACTTCGCCACAATATCCGGAGGAAAGGTGTCGCAGTGCGTGACCTTCCAACGACTCGGAAGATCAAACGCGATCATTGTCCCGGCGGATTCTTCAGGGGCCGCCGTGTTGAGCACGATCCGACCTGTCTCCGGTGACACACGGACTGCGTCGGATGGATCGCGCTTGCTGTCGCCGACCATGACAGGAATCTGAATCATTGGAAACTGAGCATCGTCGGTGGCGATATCAATGACTCCGCGGTGCCGACCTTCGGGTGCGTTTTCACGGAACTGGACGGAGACCGAGGTGCGACTTGCTCCCTCACGATTGAACTGCCCGACAAGTTCCGCCGTGAACAGTGACGAGGATCCAGTAACGCCGGTAACTTTCATCGGCATGTCGGCAGATTCCGGTCGAAAATCTGACACCGTGACAATGTGCTGCTGACCAGCTTTCACTGCTCCCATGATCATCAACACGCGAGGTTCAATGATCAGTGACTTCTCGGGCAGCACGGCTTTCACGGAAAGAGTGACTCGACGCGGTTTCGGATCGGAATAGGATACCGTGACTGTGTACTCTCGAAACCCCGACGGCTCATTGCTTAACCGAATGGGCAGCGTCAGTTTCTCGATCGCTCCGGGGTCAATTTCTTTGGCACTGATGCTCGGGGCAAGACAGCCGCAACTCGGCTCCATGCCGGTGATCTGCACCTTTTGAGAGCCATTGTTTCGAAAGTAAAACACGGGCGTCAGAGTCGGCTGCTGGGGGACGGGCGCGAGCCCGTAGTCAGCAAGGTACTCGGAAAACACCAGCGCTGGCCGGCTGGTGGTCACGAGGCAAGGCGGCCCGTTTGAATTCTGCGATCCAAACACGGCGGCCGTCAGACACGGAACAAGTGCCAGCAATGCGACGATCCAGACAGGTGACGCATCGGATGCAGCAAGTTTCGGATTTTTTTGTGCAGCGTTCATGGTCGTCACCGCTGGTCCCATCGTGTGTCTTAATTCAGGGACGTGCCATCGGGGATTGTGCATGGTCCGGTCACATGCGTGAACGGTTCGACGACACAGTTTTCACCGATCACCACGTTGCCGTCGATGACCGTGAAAGGCCGCACCACCGTGTCGCGACCAATTCTTGCGCCAAATTGGATTGTGGTCTGTGCCGCGTTTTCGATCGTCACGCCGGACAGCATCAACTCTGTCAGCATACGATTCTGAATACTTGTCTGCACTTCGGACAACTGCACGCGCGTGTTCACGCCAAGGGCTTCTTCAAGCGTCAGACTGCAGCTGGCAGCCACCTTGTGACCTTCATCCATCAGGATTCTGGGACAGTCGGTGAGATAGTATTCCGACTGCACGTTGTTCGGCTGCAGCTTACGCAGTGACTGCAGTAAGAGTGACGTGTTGAACGCGTAGCAGCCTGTGTTGATCTCGGTGATCTGACGTTGCAGAGGCGTGGCGTCTTTGTGCTCCACGATGCACTCAAACGCACCGGCCGAATTGCGGACGACGCGTCCGAGGCCTTCGTTGTTGATCGTCTTCGCCGTTCCGATCACGCACGCGGCGTTTTCACCGGACTGCGCGTCCAGGAGTGCTTTCAATGATCCACCCTGCAGCAGCGGCGTATCACCTGCCAGAATCAGCACAGAACCATTGTGCCCGGTCAGCGCGGTCTCGCACATCATCACGGCGTGGCCTGTGCCCTTTTGTTCCGTCTGCTCGGCAAATGTGACGTCAGGATGATGAGCCAGTGATTTGCGGACCAGGTCGGCCTTGTGCCCGACCACAACGACCAGCTTTGTAACTCCGGCTGCCCGCGCGGCATCCAGAACATAGTCGATCATCAAACGTCCGCAGACGGGATGCAGAACTTTCGGTACTTCGGACTTCATCCGGGTACTCTTGCCGGCAGCCAGGATGACGGCGATCGGAGCGTCCATGTTTGATTTCATCCCTGAACAAGCGACCTTTGGAGTGCGGTGACTCGTCACCGCTTTCTTTTCAGGCTATTTGGCTCTGGAAACGACGTTCGATTGATCTGCCGACTTCACCTGAAATTGAAATGGAATGTTTCCTGTCGTCCCACGCCGATTGACAAAAATGCTGTGCTGGAAAGGTAAAGCGGCGACAAGTCGCCGCACTCCAAATGGCGGTCGCTGACATCGTGCTAATACCGCAGGCCGATCTGCCCGATAAATCCGTTCTCCAGATCGTAGTCGGGAACCGAGTTGTCAAATTCAACATCGCGATCAAACACCCATCCGCCTTCGATGATCCAGCTGTACATGCCGGCGTCCATTTTCAGACCCAGCAAAAGACGCTTGTCGGCAAGCTGAATCTGATTGTCTTCGTTGACGCCCAAATACGTGCTGTTCACGCCATACGCTTCGACATGGTATTCCGCTCGCACATAAAGCCACTTCGACCAGTACGTTTCGTTCCCCAGAAACAGGCTTACACGAGCTTCAGGGAACATCAACTGCCATTCCCAGTAATCGTCGCGATAGATCAGACCAGCCCAGGGAATCACAATGCTGTCGACTCGATCCCAGTATTGAGCACCAAGCCCCAACGTCCAGTACTGATCCAGTTGCATAAACAGGATACCGCGTGCATCCAGCTGAAATCCTTCGCTGAACGCACCTGAATCGAAATCGGTATTGATCGATGGAGTGACTCCGAGGCTAATGCTGTAGGGCCCGGATTTTGGTGTTTCAAGCTCCAGATCAATTCCTAACCGGAATACGTTGCTCGGCAGATCCAGCGTGCCACCCGGGCCGCTCCAGTTGCGCCAGCCGAATTGATTGGTCCAGTTCAGAATCCAGCCAGGAACCAGCGGTGTCGTGTTGGTGAGGTCGTAATCGACACCAATGATATCCATCCCATCGGTAATTCCCCCCGGAGCGCCCTCGACATCGCCATTCGGCAGCCACGAAGCATTTAGTCGACTGCACCAGCCGAAGCGATAAGGATTCGCAGGGTTGGCTCCGTAAGCATACGCGCCCTGAGGAGGTATTCCCTGCTGATAGGGATTGGACCGTGCATACGGGTCTCCGCCGGGCTGACCGACGAACGGATCAGATGTGATCGGCGGAGCAAATGCATTCCATGTCGTCGTGTCATCGTACAATGGCAGCGTCATGTCTGGTGAAGAAATGATCGGACCATTTGCATTCGGGAAACCGCCAGCCGGATCGGACGGCTGAAATGTGCCTGGCGATGGAATCGCGCCCGCGTCTGGCGGCAAGGGAACTTCACCGTCCTGAAACATTGCCATCGCTGTCAGTGTCGGTTCGTAGATGGACTGATGCATCGCGACCGAACGCTGATATCCAGCTTTCGAATGCCGATGTGCAGCATTCGGATAACTGCCGTATGGCGAGGGCTGGCCACCATATTGATAGCCGCCAGCGTGCGGGTTACCGCCAGAATTCTGGTACGCATCGAAATTCTGATATCCGCCGCCATCCGTGTAGGCCGACGGATATCCGGCCTGCCCGAGGGCAGTTCGCTGCGTTGTCAGCAACAGAATTGCTGCGATCGCCAGGGAAGAAAACTTCTTCACAGGATCACCTGCTGAGAGAGTGGAAATGGGCAAGATGTTGGACAGGTGGCTCGGTTGAGCCTTTGGTTCAGGCTGCGACACCCGAAGAAATCGGGTTGAGGAGAGAGGCGTTGCGGCAGCTTGAGGAGAACTTGAGCGAATCATGCGGATTCAGCAAATGGCGTCAACACCAACTCGGACACTCTGGCAACCAACGCCTGCCCGGTCCGTAATTTCGCAGCTTTTGCTGATCAACGTCCGGCTAAAACTGCCGGACAATTGGACGAATGTATAGTGATGGAAGGTCGATAATCCGCCGAGCGAACTAGCGCAAGCTCCTCGCTGTCATGATTTGACAGAATTGGCGAGCGGTATGCGTCAGCTTGCCGGTAGAAAAACGAGGTACCAAAGGGCTCACGCCACTCCGCTCGCCGGACTCATTTCTGGCCGTGCGTAGAATCCCCAAAATATCCGTCGTCCCGTCCCTTCCCTTTGCCACGAATCGTTCCGGCAACCCGCCGCGCGCTTCAATAATCTCACTCGCATCCGCTTCTTCCAGCCTGCACAAAAGCGTACCATCTTTGGCAGACCGCAGTTGCATGATCGGCGGCAGATCAATGCGGGAACCATGAATCGACACGAATGAACACGAATATTAAGGATTCGCATTCGTGTCTATTTGTGTTCATTCGTGGTTCCGGATCTGGAAACCTCGATCGCAACGTATCCTCCGTTGGCTTGCAATGAACGTTTGCAAATCAGCAACAGAATACACAGAATCATCCATGTTCGGACCAAGCTAAGCAATCCAGCAGAAAGCTGGAATTCTGTCGAAAACTGTTCTGTGCTCAATGATGGTTTCTGTACAAGCCTAAAGAAAATGGAATCCACTCAGATCGTCCTGCTCGTTGTTACAGTCTCTTGGTTCGTAGCCGCGATCGCTCTGGCTGTGCTTTACCGCAAGCAGTTGACGTGGCTCAAATTCCTATTAGCTCTCATCTTTTGTGGGCTCGGGGCAGCATCCGCTTACTACTGCTTCCTGCATTGGCTATTTGGACTCGAACGTGAATCTGCTGCACACCTCGTAGGGGTCACGCACATTCGACTAAGCGATGATGTTGAGTTTCTTCAGTCATACCTGGGATCGGCGATGGAGATCGCCGACGGCGATCAGCGACAAGGATCAAGTGCCATCGACTGGACCGGGACATTTGAGTTGAAGCATCACGACATCGTGAGTGCGCTTGACGATGTGATACAAAATGACTGTATTCAACGATACTACTCCGTATGGGGTTCAGAAGTTGCCCTTCACAAAGATCATTTGGACATGCTGGGCAAGAAAATCGTGGCCTTAACTGAGCTACGCGCACGAAGTACCACATTCGTCGCGTACGTCAATCATCTTGAGGATACAGGGCAATTTCTTGATCGACTAAGCATTGAGATCAGATCAGGCACAGAACAAAACGCTGAACCAGAGTTGTCGACCACGGGTTTTTGAATTGGAAGCTCACTCGCGGCAACCTGGTGCGCGTATTAGTTTTGTCGCCAAAGTGTCTCCTGCCCGCGCTGCGGATCAGTAATGAAATGAATCCTCTCAACGCTGCGGATGCTGTCGCCCTTGCGGCATGTGGACGAAACGCGAAGAGCGATCCTTATTGCACGCGATCGAAACGGTAGATCCCTTTTCCGTCAACAGTTTCCAGCATGTAATACACATCACCGGCTTCGTCCTCTCCGAACGCAAGCACCGGAAATCCGGTGGTGGCAATGCCCATATTACTGGTGACCTTTCCGACAGCCGCGTCATACTTCAGAGCCCAGATCTTGCCGCTGATGAAGTCGGCGTACAAATACAACCCGTCCAGTTCGGGCAGTCGCGAGCCACGGTAGACGAACCCGCCTGTGATCGACTTGCCAAGCTGATGGTCGTATTCCCAGATCGGTGCGAGCGGTGGATCAGCTGGTTCGAATGACTTGTTGTTGAATGGATAGGATGCCTCGCGAATGCTCCAGCCGTAGTTGCCGCCGGGTTTCACGATGTTAATTTCCTCCCAGAAATCCTGCCCGACATCAGCGGCCCAGAGTTCACCCGTCTTGCGATCGACGGTCAGTCGCCAGATATTGCGAAAACCGTAAGCGTAGATCTCAGGCAGAGCACCCTCTCGCTGGAGGAACGGGTTGTCCGCTGGAATTGCGTAATTCTTATCGTCCTGCCGGCGATCCACGTCAATGCGGAGAAGAGAACCCATCCAGGTTTTCAGGTTCTGGCCGTGGCCCAGCGGATCGTTGCGACCGCCGCCGTCGCCGAGTGCGATGTAGAGATATCCGTCGTGCCCAAATGCGATCGAACCACCGTTGTGATTAGAAAACGGCTGAGGGATCTTCATGACGACCTGTTCGCTGCCCGGGTCAGCTCGATTCGGATCGTTGGCAGACACATTGAATCGCGATACGATCGACGTGCGTGGTTCCGCCGACGAACTGTAATACACGTAAAACTGGCCGTTCGTTTTGTAATCGGGATGAAACGCGAATCCCAGCAGGCCTTCTTCATTGTCCTTTGCAAAGTCCTGGACTCGATCACGGATATCCATGAACAGGGTCGCGAGTTGAGTGTGCGGATCATTTTGGAAGACGTAGATGGGACCTCGCTGCGAGGCGACAAAGTTCCGGTTGCTGCCGTCGCCGGCATGAGTCAGCGCCATTGGCCGGAGGGTGGTGAGTCGGCCATTCTCGTCGGCACCTTCGAAACCTTCCCATTTCAAATCAGGAAACGCGACGACACCTTTCAGAGGCAACTGGTCATCGACCGGATCAGCGACACCGCCATCTTCCGACAGCACTCGGATTTTGATATTTCGAAAGGCCACCGGGTTGCCGTGGTCCTGCAAACAGATGTGCCCTTTCGTGGCCTTGCCGAACTGAGGAAAGGCTGCGAACTTGCTGGCGGCAACTCGCTGATTCCACTCGTCGTCTCCCTTCAGGAAGTAATAGTAGCTGACGCCGTTGATCGCGACTTCACATTGGCGAGGCGAGATTCGCAGGTAGACGAGGTTCCATTCTCCGGCTGGTCGAGTGGCATCGTCCATGTCACTGCCTTTGAATCCGACCTGGTTTTCAAATTGCGTCGCCCAGGCGGGTTTGACGGGTTTGTAGAGCTGATACAACCAGCCGGATTTTTGAGGATCGTGGCCATCCACATTGTCCTGAATCTGCACTTCAGGCCCGCTGTGCCATGGCTGCGGCTGATCTTCGGCGACGTGAAACATGATGCCACTGTTGCCACCCTTCGAGATCCGGTATTCTAATGACAGTTCAAAATTCTCGTATTCTTCGGTGGTGACAATATCTCCAGCCGCCTTGCTGATGCGTTCGAGCACACCGTCCTTCACGGCCCAGCCGTCGCTCAGTTTCTCAGCACCATAGCTGCGCCAGCCTTCGTTGGTCTTGCCATCGAACAACAGTTTCCAGCCTCCACGCTTTTCCGCTTCGCTCAGACTGTTGCGCGTCTCGTCCGCGAGGCAGAGTGTGCCGGACGTCATGATCAGGATGGAGGAGATCAGGACCAGGATGAGTCGCGTAGAAAGATTCATCGATTGTACTCTGCTTGGCAGGTTTGTGTGGGAGAACAGGTTCAACTTCGGAAATCGCGATGGACGGCAACATTTTAGTGAGAGGTCGCCTCATTGTCGTCTCTCCGCAAACGACGAATGAGTAGTTTTGGGTGGCCCAAGGCTGCGATTCCTGTAGCTTGGACATTCATGTCCGAGATATTGGCCAGACACCGTCGGATTGTCGAATGGGCGTCAAGGCACAATAACCTTCGCTTCGACAGCGTTTCGTGGCCAGGCGACGGACATGAATGTCCATCCTGCATATGTTCGTTCCGCCATCGCACCGAAAACTTGACTCGCAGGTTTGGCCTTTCTGCTCTTTCACGTAACAACTCGTTGCAAATTGCTGGCTGACGAGTACGATTCAAATGTGTGTGCAAACCGCACACTTTGTGTACGGTATTGAGCCAGAGAGTTATGCCCAGGGAAGATTTGATGAGTCTGAATCACGTCGAACGAATTGCTGAGTTTCTGCCAAAGATTGAGGCGTCGGACCCCAGCAGCAGCCACGCTGGCACCACGCCAGGCAGTTTCGCTCGCGCGCCGAGAATCGCAGCAGGACGGCGAGGTGCCTTGACGTATTCGTCACCCGACACGCCTGGAATGCCGCGGCCTTCGGACAAGACGGCGTGGGATTTCATGCCAGCCGACTGGACGTTGCGGGCTGGCTTCGAAGAGAACTATGAACATGCGGACGCCTGGCAGGTTCCGGCGGGCTTTGAGGCTTGTACTCAGCTTGAGTTCGCTCGGCGGGGCATCATCACACCAGAAATGCACCGTATTGCCGAACGAGAACAGCATTTGACGGCGGAACAGGTTCGGGATGAAGTCGCCGCCGGACGCATGGTGATCCCGGCCAATAAGCAGCATCTGAAGTATCAGCTGGAACCGATGTGCATTGGCCGCGCGTCGCGAACCAAGATCAACGCCAACATGGGCGCATCTCCGGTCTCATCCGGGACTGACGAAGAGGTGGAAAAACTTCAGTGGGCGGAACGCTGGGGCGCTGATACAGTGATGGATCTTTCCACCGGCGGCGATCTGGATGCGTGTCGCGATGCCATCGTGCGCAACAGCACAGTTCCGATCGGCACGGTCCCGATCTATTCAATGATCATCGGTCGGCGGATCGAAAGCCTGACCATGGAAATGGTGCTTGAGACACTGGAACATCAGGCGCGTCAGGGAGTTGACTATTTCACGATTCATGCGGGAGTGCTGCACGAACATCTGCAGTATGTGCGCGATCGACTGATCGGCATCGTCAGCCGAGGTGGTTCGCTGCTTGCTAAGTGGATGATTCACCATGACAAACAAAACCTGATGTATTCGCATTGGGAAGACATCTGTGATGTCATGCGTCGGCATGACGTGACATTCAGTATCGGCGACGGACTGCGTCCGGGCGGACTTGCGGATGCGACGGATATAGCGCCACTGGCAGAACTGTCCACACTGGGTGAGCTCACTGAACGCATGGCGAAAAGGCGTACAGGTCATGGTCGAAGGTCCGGGGCATGTGCCGCTCGATCAGATCGAATTTAACATGAAGCTGCAGCGAACGCTGTGTCACGGTGCCCCGTTCTATGTGCTCGGGCCGCTGGTGACGGACATGTTTCCAGGCTACGACCATATCACCAGCTGCATCGGTGCCACCAATGCGGCGTGGCACGGAGCCAGCATGTTGTGCTACGTGACCCCGAAGGAACATCTGGGCTTACCGAAGAAAGACGACGTCAAACAAGGGTGCGTGGCTTACAAAATCGCGGCACACGCAGCAGACGTGGCGCTGGGAATTCCCGGAACTCGTGATCGCGATGATGAACTCACCAAAGCACGCGCGGCACTCAACTGGCAAAAGCATTTGATCTGAGCTTCGATCCCGATACGGCTCGTGCATATCACGACGAAGATCTCGACGTCGATACGGACTTCTGTGCGATGTGCGGTCATGACTGGTGCAGCGTGCGCATCAGCAAGGAAATCCAGGAATTCGCCAGCGGCAAGGCCAAAGAATTCGAATGGGAAAAGGCCAAAGTCAGTGCCGCGCTGACAGGCGAACAACAGGAGATTCTGGAAAAACGCGGCGTGTTGTCGCCGGATGAAATTCATCGGCTGGCCAGCAAGACGAAGAAATCGGTCGGTGCCGAAGACGGCAAAGGCAACTGCCACAGCGACTACGTCGATGCCGACGAAGCGAAGAATATTCAGGTTGTGCAACTGGGAACTCCGGCGGATTGAGGCATCATGGCTCGTCCGGGCGTTATCCTGCCGATTCTGCAGAACTGGAGCTGTCACAACTGCGGTGGCTGCTGCCGGGAGCATCAGATCGTTATCACGGCCGACGAAAAGAAGCGGATCGACAGGCAGCAGTGGACGGCAGCTGATGGCGTTGCTGACGACCGACCTTTGATCGTCGCGCTGGGAACGGATTTTCGACTTAATCACCAGGCTGACGGAGCCTGCGTGTTTCTGGACGAACGCGGGTTGTGTCGCATTCATGCAAAGTTTGGTGAAGCGGCGAAACCACTGGCATGTCGAGCCTATCCGTACGCCGTCCATCCATCCGGAAGTTCTGTCACAGTGAGTCTGCGGTTCAGCTGCCCGTCGGTCGTGCAGAATCTCGGAGAACCGGTGGCTCAGCAGCGACAGACACTGGAGGACCTGGCGCGAGAATTTGTCCCGTCGAACTACCAGGCACCGGGTGCACCACCGCTTTTTCCTGGTCAGCCAATATCATGGCCCGACGTGATGCGTCTTCTGGCCTTTGTGGAACGCGGACTTTCTACAGGAAACGTGAGCTTTGCGACTCGGCTGCTCCGTGTTCTCACATGGATTGATCTGCTTGAGAAGGCGCCCACGGAAGCGATCATGGGTGACCAGCTTGGAAACCTGCTGCCAGTCCTGCACGAGGCTTCGGTTCGCGCGCAGCCGGACGATGATTTGCCGCTGGTTGAGCCGACCAGTATCGGAAGAACAATGTTTCGGCAGTGGGTCGCTCAGCTCTTGCGACACGACACGGATGTGACAGCCCGCGGCGGTTTCATGGAGCGCATGCGATTGCTGAGTGATGGTGTCCGTTTCACACTGGGACGCGGACGCGTTCCGGCAATGGCCGATCCGATCTCAGTGCGCGTCGCGTTTTCAGGCCGCTCAACGACGTCTCCTGAATCTGCACCGGAAACTTTCGCTGCGATGCCGACGTTCTTCCAGCTGGAAAATGAGTTCGGCGGACGCAACTCGGAATTCGAGGAACTGTTCGTACGCTATTTTCGCGTGAAACTGCAGGGCCTGCATTTCTGTGGTCGCGCGTTCTACGACATGCCGTTCATCGATGGATTTCGAAGTCTGGCCTTGATGTATCCCGCGACATTGTGGGTTGCTCGCATGCGTGCCGCACGCGACGGACGGACTGCGATCTCACTGCCCGATGTTCAGGCCGCACTCGCCACCATCGACCACAACTTCGGCTATTCACCCGCGCTCGGAATGGCTGGAGCAAAGAAACGCATCCAGCGACTCGCCAGGATGCAGCAAATCACGGCTTTTTGCAGTTGGTACAGCCGGTAAGCCAGAAAGCCCTGGAGCGGACTCCAGGGCTTTCTTCATTGATCAATGTCAGGAAGCGTGATATTCCGCGCGGCTGAAAATGACACTTTTGCGAACACGGCATCGTAACCCGAAGCGTCAGTGAGGGATTAAAAATTGCAGCCCTCGCTGACGCTTCGGGTTCATGTCACTTTCGACTTCGTGAGATAGAGACGATCACAATTGCACATGGCCTTCTGCAAGGGGAGCGGAGATCCAGCGAAGTGGTCGCGGTGCATCAGCCTTTGTCTTGTTCGACTTGTCGGCCAGTTGGCTGCCTGATGCCGGACGGTGGCTGGCTGGCAAAGAACGCGATGCCAAACGCTTTGGTGCAATCACTTCGCGCAGGGAACCAGTGCGTGCGACGACGGCATCACGACCACGGGAAGCACTGTTGTCTGGTTTGGAAGTGTCTTCGAAGAATGTCTTCTCATCGACTGGTATGCCGGGATTGCTGTCAACCGGGTCCAGAGTCTTCCCGTCCAGTGGATCCGCCATCGGCGGTTTTTGATTGGTCCGATCCAGAGCAGGATCAACTGATTCGTCAAACATGTTTGTTCCAGTCCCCGGATCTGATCCAGGATTCGTGTTGGAACGTGGACTGCGGAACTGGTCGGTGCGGTCGTTAAGCGGATCGTTAAGCCGGTCGTTAACCGGATCGTTAACCGAATCGTTAAGCCGGTCGTTAACCGGATCGTTAAGCCGGTCGTTACGCCGATCGTCAAGCGGATCGTCAAGCGGATCGTTAGTCCGCGGGTGGCGGTGCGGAGACGTCGTGTCCGGGTCAAATCGTCGTGAACGTGTGTCGCCTTCGTAATCTGGCGTTTCTTGTCTGAGATCGGATCCTGAGCTGGTTTCAACGAGCCTGCAGGTGCAGTTCCCGCACATGAACCAGAGGCACAGCCTGAACCACACGCATCACAACAAGAGGTCGCACAGCAACCGCTGCCACTGGAGTCATAGCTGACAGCATAAGCTGGTGTCGCAGTGCCGCAGCAACCACTGGAGGAAGATCCGTAAAAACTCGTATAGACAGGAGCGGAGTACGCCGGGCTTCCATAGTAGCCAGCTCCCCACCATCCACTCCAGGGATTCCAATATTGTGCATGGGCAGAGGTTGCGAACATCGCCGCAGCACACAATGAAAGGCAGATTCGGATGAACAGTTTCATGGGAATACTCAACTTCTGAGGCAGATGATTGCTGTGATTTGAATCAGCAATTGACGGAACTCCGTCAAAATCTGCTGAACACGAATACACGATTTCCACGGGATATCCGCTCCCTTCCCGTGTAACTTCTCTTCTTTTTACAGTCGGACCAGCCCCGTTGTCAAATAATCGCATCCCAAAATCACGCGGCTCTCACGTTTCAGCCCGCATAATCGGCCCCCGAGCGGTACGGTGCTGGCGAGCTTTTGATTTTGGTTATCACTCGGTTTCGGCTGTCCCACATTGGCTGAAAAAGGTGCCTGCAGGAGAATTCTACAGCTGTCTCATCCGGCGACAGATTGTTTCGGCCATGTGCTGGGTTCCCACAGCGGTCGGGTCGTTGCGATTGGCTTTCATGTCGCAGGTCACGTCTTTGCCTTCGGCAATGATATCGGCCACGGCTTGTTCCAGCTTTGCAGCGGCTGTCGCTTCACCAAGATGCTCCAGCATCAGCTTGCCGGCGTTGGCAGCTGGCGATGGAGCGACGTTCTTCGCGAGATCCGTCCATTCGTGCTTTGCACTGTACGCATTCGCGACAGCTCGCGTCACGTCGTACCACAGGCCGTCACAGAGACCTTCAACCGCCGCAGCGAGGCTTGTGTCGTCTGAGATTCCATGTACGATGGACATCCATGTCCGTCGTGCGGCCGGAACTGCAAATCATCCCATGGATTCGAGGAATTTGATGACCTTATCCCGACTCGAACTGGCGATTGGGCAGATTCAATTTGCCCGTGAATACACGCAGTCGCTGATTGCTGATCTGGAACCGTCCGACTGGTTTCGACAGCCGACAGAAGGCGTGTCACATCTGGCGTGGCAGGTTGGTCATCTGGCTATGGCGCAGTATGGACTCTGCCTGTTTCGCATGCGGGGCCGCGCCGATGTGGACCAGGATCTGATGTCGTCTGCGTTTCGAAAGAAATTCAGTAAAGGGACTACGCCGGATCCCGATCCGGTGAAGAACCCGTCGCCACAGGACATCTGCAGCGTGTTTGAGCATGTCTACGAACAGGCCATGCTTGAACTGCCGACATTCAGTGATTCTGTGCTCGACGAAGCTGTTGACATGCCGTACGCCGCAATCGCCACAAAATTCGGTGGTCTGCTGTTCTGCTCGCATCATGAAATGCTGCACGCCGGTCAGATCGGCCTGCTGCGTCGATTGCTGGGCAAGGCACCTGTGCGATAACACTCACGGAACGCGCATCAGCCTGAGTTCATCGAACCAGAGATCGTCATTGGGAACATCCAGCCGCAGTTCCTGAAAAACTCCGTGGCTATCCGGCACAAACTGAATCGTACCCTCCCCGAACCAGGCAAATTCTTTGCGCCAGTGAATGACCCATGTGTCGTAATGCAGATGCGTCAGATCGGCGACCAGCTCTGAATTAGGCAACAGGCGGAGGACCAGTTTGTCGTCATCCAGACAGACCGATGCATCTCCGTAGAGAGGACATCGGTATGTTCCGACATACGCCTGGCGGTCGCGGCTCAGCTGCGTGCCCTCGGCTTTCGGCGTCGTAGCGTCTTTGATTCGCTGGTAGAAAGCAGCGCGATCCTTGCGATCGCGATCCAGTCCCTGAATCAGCCAGTCAGCTTTTTCGCCCCCAAGGAATTCGTCAATGATCGTGTTTGCCAGAGCCGATGAAATCCCCGTCATGCTGTTGGTGAGAACCACGACGCCCAGATTTTCTTCCGGCACCAGCAGCACATGCGAATACATTCCGTCGTAACCTCCGCCGTGCGAAACCGTCATGCGGCTTTTGTAATCGGACAGACTCCAGCCCAGTCCGTAGGCTTTAAAATGCGTGGTCGGCGAACGCTTCTGAGCCGATTCACTGAACGGCAAAACTGTGTGCAGACTCCACATTCTGCGCGACGACGCGTCGGAGAACAGGCGATGATCGCCATCAATCTTGCCTTGATCCAGCAGGACTCGCAGCCATTTTGCCATGTCGTTTGCACTGGAAATGATTCCGCCTGCAGCAGCCATCGTGTCCCAGTTGTACCATGGAATCGGCCTGACGTTTTCCAGTGTCGGCTTGTGAGGACTCGCGAAGTTGCCCAGAGCATCCAGTGACTTCACCGACGTGACCGTTCTGGTCATTCCCACGGGATTCAGAATCCGTTCCTGAATGAATTCAGGCCAGGGCTTTCCACTGGCTTGTCGGATCACTTCACCGGCCGCCAGGAACATCAGGTTCGAATATTGCGAATTCAAACTTGAAATGCAACGGGGGTGGGCGGATCAGTTGGGTGTGTAGAAGACTTCAGAGGGGGTCTGGAATTCGAGGCATTTTCTGGGTCGATTGTTGAGTTTGCGTTCGACGTGTGCAAGCTGGGCCGGGCTGACATTCTTCAGATCCATCCCTTTGGGAAAGTATTGTCGAATGAGGCCGTTCGTATTTTCATTCGTCCCCCGTTCCCACGAGCTATACGGATGCGCAAAATAGATTTTCATTCCCAGCTGTGTTTCAATCGCTTTGTGCTCCGCGAATTCGGTCCCGTTGTCCGTCGTCAGAGTGTGTCGTGCTGCGGTACCCAGAGGCCGCAGTGCGCTGACGATTGCCTTCTTGACGGTGTCGGCATCCACGAAGTCCTGCTTCCCGGTTTCACGCACGCCGAAACCGCCGGCGAGCAACACCTGCCCGTCTTTCACAATCGCGACTGAAAGCCCCGGCACGTTCCAATCGACTCGAGCCTGCTCAATCACTCCACTGAGCGGCGCTGGATCAGGCGTCTCCGCTGTCTGGCCCGCCCCGACTCCGCACCAAAGCAGCGCGCCAACGATCATCAGAAGTCTGGATAACATCAACAAGGTTCCTTCACTCAGGCTGCGAGGTGTCGGCTGCTTTTCCGCACGAAGCATAATAATCGAACGATCGTCGCGTTACACCGAAACCACAGACCAAGTCCTGCATTGCGTGCGGATGACAGAATAAACTGGTGTGCGTTGATTCCCCTTGGATCCGGGGAACGGTTATGTCACAATCGGTGACTCAGTTTTCCGCTGCCGATCCGGACAGATTTACTCCGTGTGATTGAACGTCTTGTCGCCGGATTCCTGTGGGAGTTGTGATGTCTGATTGTTCTCAGCCTGGCAGTGTCGCGCGACTGGAATTCGCCGGTGGAACACTTGTTCTGTCCGGCATTCCCGTGTCGAAGCTGGACGATTGGTATGGCAGACTGCTTTGGGTCACCGATCCGCGGATCGGGGCGGCGCGTTGCGATGCCATTCACTATTCGCAGGTGATTGCTGAACTGCGGCGACGTCGGATTCGGTTTCAGGATGAAGTCGCGGACTGGAAAGAAGTGCGCTGGAAAGCCGAAGAACTGCACGAGCTGCGTCCCGAACAGTTGCAGGCGGTTGATGCATGGATGGACGCTGGCCAGGCTGGCTGTGTGGTCATGCCAACCGGCACAGGAAAGACTGAGGTCGCGCTGTCGATCATGCAACGGACGAAAGTCGCGACGCTGATTGTTTCCCCGGTGCGCGACCTGATGTATCAATGGCATCGCCGGATTCTGCGCTGCCTGAGTTATGACGCGGGAATCATCGGCGACAACGTGTTTCGTGTGCATCCGGTATCCGTCACAACCTACGACAGCGCGTGTATTCATATGCAGACGCTGGGCAATCGATTCGGCTTGATTATTTTTGATGAATGCCATCATCTGCCCGGCCAGATTCGCCGCGATGCTGCGCGGATGTGTGCCGCACCGGCGCGGCTGGGGCTGACCGCGACGCCTGAACGCTCTGACGGTCGTCATGCAGATCTCAATGAACTCATCGGGCCGACCGTCTACGAACTGCCCATCGGCGATGTGAAAGGCAAATCCCTCGCGGACTATGATATCGTGCGCATCCCCGTGCATCTGAACGACGATGAACAGAAACGCTACGATTTGCTTTCCGAAGAAGTCCGCAGTTATATGTCTGACCAGCGGAAGGAGAATCCGATGTTCTCCTGGGAAGACGTCTGTGCCGAGAGCGCGATCTCGCAGGATTCTCGCCGAGCCCTCAAGTCGTATCATGCGAAGCGTGCGATCGAAGATCGTGCGGAAGAGAAGCTCAAGACACTGGAGGATCTGTTTCGCCTGCACGCCGGAGATCGCTGCATTGTGTTTGCCGGGTCGAACGCGATGGCGCGGGATGTGTCATTGCGGTTCCTGATTCCCTGCCTTTTGAATCACTGTGGCAAGAAAGAACGCCTGGAGATCCTGGAAGGTTTTGCAGAGGGCGATTATCCGGCGATCGTGGCCAATCAGGTACTGGACGAAGGCGTCGATGTCCCGGCGGCGAAAGTGGCGATTGTGATCGGCGGCATGGCATCGTCCCGCCAGGCTCGCCAGCGCCTGGGCCGTATCCTCCGCCGCAGCGGCAGCGCCCGCGCTGTGCTCTATGAAGTGGTCTGCGCCGGCACAAATGAAGAACTGCGTTCCCGCCAGCGCCGCCGACATGAAACGTTTGAAGGTACAAAGCATCGGCGGAAGAGCTGAGGCTGCCCGGTTTGCGTTCCAGGAAAAATGAACACAACCCCGTGGAAAATTCCGCGGGGTTGTGTTGGTATCAAAATTAACGGTGTTGTTGCGGCTACATCATTTCTGCTGACAGCCAGCCGTCGATCAGCTCAATCATGGAGACAGTCAAAGGCAGTGTCTTATCGCCAGCGGCCTGAAGATCAATCGTCGGACTCAGTTCACGGCGAATCACGCGACGGCTCAGGATGCGACGGATCTGATTCGCTCGCGTGATCTGCTTCAGGCGGTCTGTTTCTTCCTTGCTGGCAACACCGATCGTGCCGGGGTCCAGCACAACTTTTCCACCCTGCAGCGACATCGCAATCGGGATCGTAATGATTTGTTCAGGAATCGGGTCTTTGCCTTCCTGCAACACACCGGCCCGCATGACAACCGTAATCTGATTGTTATTGAAATGTACGCGGATCGGATCGGTTGTACTGAATACAAACGAAGTCGGTGGTTCAGGCTCTCCCTCTGCTGTCACAGGCTGCGGATCATCCTTTTTCGTCAGCTTGATTTCGCGCTGAAACAGATCGGTGAGCGCGACTTCCAGTTCTTTGACAAGATCTTTTTCCTGGATCGTGCGACCCTGCAGACCCAGAGCGTCGATGGAGTTGTTCAAAGCACTTTCATGCAGCTGAACGGCCGCACCCGTTGCGATCAGGGCCGACGGTGGCTGCAGGGATCCGCCGATGCGCGAGATGCCGATGGTGCGTGAGCTGACTGCCATGTGGGTGTTGCTGGAACGAGCGCTGATACTGTCGGGAGACACACCCTTTCGTTCCAGTGAAGCATACATATCGTTCAGTGTGTCATTGCCGGTCGAGAACTGTGTATTCGATTCGCTTTCAAACTTTGGCAGAGCTGCTTCGCGAATCTTTCGAGCCGTCAGAACTTCTGATTGTGGCTTGCTTTCGGCGATCTTTTGATTCGCAATACCTCGCACAATACCGCGAATAATCGGAATTCTGTCGTACTTCGTCGCAAGGCCCGTGACCCGACTGCTGGTATTGACGTTGAATCCAGCTGCTGTACTTGTGATGTGACGGCCATCAAACTGCACGGATTTGTTCATCCAGAAATAGTTGTTGCCTTGTGACCAGACAGTCGCCGGACTTTTCTGAGCCACCGTGCTGGACTGCACGTTGCCCGCGACATTCAGGTCAAACATGGCTCGATCCCTGGACGGTTTAATGTCGGCGCGCAGGTCGACGTGCGTATTCTGTGATCCCGTCACCCACGCTCCCATAATGCACTCGGCGATGCAGCCGGATTCCGTCCGATAATCAGAAATCAAGCGCGACAGCAGATCTTCCGACACGACAAAATGCAGATTGTGATTGAAGTAGTTATCGTTCACGACGGACCGCAGTGACGAGGCCGCATGCGGAAAATCACTTCGCAGAGTCCGCCATGCCACGCGGGCGTTGTCGGCATCTGCTCCCAGCTGGTCATGCTCGTAGTTCAACAGGGACTGAATCAGGAGATCCACCTGATACTGCAGTTCACCCTGAGCCGCTTCGGCATCGTTCGCGTAGGCAGAGCGGCGAATGGCTTTGTCGACGGTCAGCTTCAGCTGCTGCAGCTGTGGCCTGGATGCAAACGCTTTCTGACCGGCGTCCATTGCATCCGACAAAGTCAGATTTCTGGAAACCTGATGGAGGACATCGATGCTGACGTCGGGCTTCTGGAGGTCTTCAAGATGCAGATAGGCAATCCATGTGGCACCACGGCAATCGAATTCAACCATTGAACGGTCGATGCCGCAGCACTTGTCAGATTGGGCGCAGTTGAACTGCTACCCGTGCCAGCAGCACCGGACGCTTCGATGGCCGACGACATCAGTGCCACGCGACGCTGTAATCGGCGTCGCAGCGAATCTTTCTCCGGCGTTGCTGCGGAAAGATTGTTTGCCAGCGTACGAAGTTCAGCAGCCGCTCGCTGACGTTCATCAGCGGGTTGTTTCGGGTCAAACAGCGTCCTCAGAAACGGGCCAGCCGCCTGCGCCAGCTCGGCGTCGATTGCTTCAATCGCTTCTTCAGTAAGATCGGCCGGCACTTTGAGTTCGGAAGTCTGAGCGACCGGCGATTCCGAAGTGGCCTGCAGAGTCGTTGGAAACGAAGCCGCACCGAGGAGCAATGACGTCGTAATTGACAAAGTCCCGATCGCCCGTCCGACTCGTCGTTGGCGCAAGATAGATATGACTCTCATGTGTTCCCCCTGTAATGCCTTTTTTTAAAAAAAGGCAGTTCCTGCAATTGCTACACCTTTATCGTCGTGCGCGACCGGCAGATCGTCCATTTGCAAAGCAACCCTCACAACTGATCATTTCAGAAGAGTCCACACACTCACCCGATGCTTTGCAGGGATCCCAAAATACCATGCAATCCCCGTAGGCTCAATCGTCAAAGTCGGCACAACCTTCCCGGATTGCAAAGATGGGGGGAGACTTGTCATGTGCGGGATTTTCCCGAATGATAGGCATTTGCAGCCCGTCAGACATTGGAAATCGCTGCCAAGCCCGCGCACTCGACTTCAAAAACCTGCTGTTCATGTACTTCAAGGGATCGTCTGATCGATTCCGGTCTGGTGATCTGAACCCCTTTCGGAGCCTCAATCCCCAACTGGACGCGGTTCTTTCCGACGCTCAAAATTGTGAGGCGGATGTCTAATCCCGGGATCAGAATCTGTTCGTGGATTTTGCGTGACAATACCAGCATGGTTCAACTCCGTTTGAAAGTTGCCGGTTGACATAAACTGTCAACTCGCAGTCCGAAAAAAAAGCGAAGAGACGTTCTCTTCGCAACACAGTGACTAAAAGAGATGCTTCTGACCAGTGAAGGCATCGCGACCGGCATACACATCGCGGGTTCCTTCCGGGATGTAGATGATGTCCAGGCGATGCAGCCGCACGATGAGATTGGATATTGTCACCTGTGCCAGAGCGGCAAGTTCATAGAGTGCCTCCCACGACGTCACGTCGATATTTTTCACAGCCGCTTTGATCAGCCATTCCGGCATCAGCATTGATGACTGATACCGATCGACAGCGCTCCGCACTTCCGGCGAATCCTGACCGGCTGTCAGTTCGCGATACAATTCGAAATAACGATCGTCATAGGCTGCACGGTTCAGGACTTCTACGAGCACATGCCGATCCATCGCGTGTCGTCGCACAACGCTGGGCTGAAGGTCGAAGCCAGGAAGTCGAGGATGATGCAGGCTGGTACGATCGATATCGATGTCCCAGTGTCCGGCTTCGTGGCCGATCGTACTGCGTTCCAGACCCGGCTTCGACTGAAACAGGTTCAGATGACGGCTGTTCAGCACGATCCGACGTTCTTCCGGAATCAGTCCCGCCAGAATCTGCTCGCCTGTTTGTTCTTCGATTTCAATCCAGTCAAAATCCAGCCCCAGAATTCGCTCGACGATTTTCTCGATCGGCACTGGGAACATCACGGGTTCACCCATCAGTTGTTCATACTGACGAATGCGCATGCCGGTGATCCCGTCGATCGTGCGAGTTCTCATATTGGTCAAGTCATGGCGTCTCACGAGGAGCACTCCCTGCAATTGATGGCGCTCATCGTCGGGCGCTGTCGCACAATTCGGATTCGAATCCTGCGACCATAGACATCTACGGAAAATCAAAGACTTCAGCGGGACGAAGTCGAACGACCCGACTGCTGTTCAATCTGTTGGATCATTTCTTCCAGTGCTGTGTCGGACAAATTCAGGAGTTTTCGAAACACTCCCGGTCTCGACAGAATCCGATCCCGATAAGCGTCTGGGATTCTTCTGGCCAGCAACAGGAGTTCATCCGGGTCGGTATGCAGCGCCTTGGCGATTCGCTGCAATGTCTCTTCTCGCGGAGTCTGCTCGTCATCCAGACGGTCATTCTCGACGCGGCTCAAATAAGTGAAATTGATGCCGACGCGATCGGCAAGTTCCCGTTGCGTCAGATTACGACTTTTGCGGATTTCTCTGATCCGCTGTCCAATGGTGTCCATCCAATCGCTCCCTCGAATGCTGTCATTTTCCGGCCGATTCCCGACCGAAGCTCATCAGGACTAACACTTTGGGGAAGATATTTAAGTTGCCGTTCACTGTCAATCTCAACTCGCCGGATTTTTCCGTGCTGCTGATCGTGCTTCTGGTTTGTCGGGCAGGATGCATTTGTTGCCTGTCGTTCACTCAGGTGCCGGACCTTGCGTCTGTGAGTGGCAGAAAATGCCGGAACTCGCCCAAATGGGTGATCCGTGTTTCGCGCGAACGGTCTGGATGGCGAAATCCCGGTATTCCGGAGTCGCGCTGCGAAATACAGTTCATCGTTGAAACGTTGGACAATGCCGTCCAACCGCGTTCCTGCCACCAACCGGAATTTCCCGCCACATGGGTCAGGCCCTGCGACAATCTCGCAAACCTGAACGATGCCGCATGGAGCCAGCAGTCCTGAAGCTGCTCGTTCTCGCCTGCGCGCTGGCGGTCTCCGGCTGCGCGTCGATGGGTCTCAGTGACACTCTCCTGTCCAACACGAAGTCTTCATTTGAAGAGCCTTCAACGATTCGATCACAGAATTCCTCTGCGCCCGATGACCAGATCGCAGCAACCGCCGTTGCTGCTGACTACAGCGCATTGCAGGGTTCGGCACGTTCCACAAATTCGGACAACGCCGGCGGCAACCGGGAAATCGCTGTCGTTCCGCTTTATGCCGGTGGGCATTCCTTTGTGCCACGTGGAGCGCGACTAGGCAGGCCGATTCCATTGCCGGATGATGTCCATACGCCTCCAGCCATCCGAATCGAACAGCCGATCGAAGGGAATGCTGTCTCTCAGAAAACGATACCGCCCTCCGCAGTTCGCGGCGAGGCAAACGAAACGACCACTGGCGGTCAAAGTCCATGGCAACAACGTAATTCTGCAGACGCGATTGAGACCGTCACGTCAAAACCTTCGGAATCGAGTTTTGGCAGCGGCGGATGGACGGCGATTCCCGATCCCAGTGCTGCAGACCCGTCTGCGAAGAACACGACGCCGGGAGGGCCGAACGAGGCATTTGCGTCTGACGGCGGATGGAACAGAGATCCAGGTCAGTCTTCTCAGCAGCAAGATCGCGTCGCGAAAGTACTCGTGACTCATCAGCCGGGTGATGAGTCCGGAAGTACTTCGAGCCTTGAAGAACCTCAGTCGGCTGTCGAAGCCCAGTCGCCACCTGATGAGCCTTCAACCGAGATCGCGACCGCAGGTGACACTTCGACAGACAATGGCACCGCGACCGCGAAGGAACCGACGGTGCTCGACAAACTGCGCGGCCTGTACACTCCGCGTCGCGACGAATCCATTTCGAAACGCAATCGGAAATCTACCCCACGGTGGACCAATCCCTTCGGGCTGCTGCGAGATCCCGAAGCAGAAACTGCGGATGCCACTCTCGGAGCCACCACACCGTTGTTGGAAGCCGCTGAACCTTCCATCTCGTCGACGGAGACCGTCGATACGACCGAGGCCGCGCAAGGCAGCGAGGCTTTGCTGGCACCTGTGATCGCACAGGTTGAAAAGGAGTTGGCGCAATGGCCGACGCTGCCCAACGGTATTCCACAGAATGAAATGGAGTGGCGTCGGCAGCAGACGGATCTGCGGATGCTGTATCTGATCGCCGGAAGATCTGCCGAATCGATCCGTGTGATTGAATTGCTGCCGGAGAAAGAACAGGAGTTCTGGCAGTCCATGATGCTGGCAATGGAATCGTACCGCCGCAGTGATGATTCCGCCGCCCGCGCAGAACAATTGACGGAGACTTTAGATTACGTCCGCACGGCCTCGCGACAATTGCAGCCATTGTCCACAATGAAGATTCGCCGACTGAATTTCTGCAATCGCATCGACGGTTTCGGCTCGTTCAGTGTGTTTCCGACGCCTGATTTCAATGCAGGCCAGCCATTGCTGTTGTACGCGGAAATCGAGAATTACAGATCGGAACTGACATCCGACGGTCAGTACCGATCGGAGTTTGCTGCGATGATTGAATTCTTCCGTGAAGGAGAAACGGAACCCATCGCCTCTCGTACCATCCGACTGCCGGAAATTGAAGACCTGTGTTCGGCAGAACGCACCGATTACTTTCAGAGCTATGAACTGACGGTGCCCTCATTATCGCCTGGCAAATACAGGCTGCGTCTTCGTGTTCGGGATCAGCTCAGCCTCCAGACAGCGACCACGGAACTTCCGTTTGATATTCGCCCGCTCGGCAGTCAGCAATGAATTTTCAACCATTGCGTTACCGCTGTTTCAGGAATTCTTCCAATGCGCGGCGATTCGACAAAAAGGCCATGCGATTGAGTTCGCGCTTTTTCGGATGACAAAAATGCCAGCCGGCGATTTCACCGTCGGCCACATGTATGGCGTCGAAGGAAACGACTTCCACGACAAAAAACATGTCCGTGACGGGAAGCACAAAGCCGCGATGGTTGTATTCGTTTGGAAATGAAGCAAGGTAGCGATGCGACGTCACTTGCAACTGAACCTCTTCCAGAACTTCACGGCGCAACGCCTCTTCGGCAGTTTCACCAGGATCGATGAAACCGCCCGGCAAGCCGTACATTCCTTTGCCGGGATCTTTCGCTCGGACCAGCAGCAGGATCTGTCCGGCGGGATCTGTCGCGATCGCCCCGACAGCGGACACCGGTGCAAAGAAGTGAGTGAATCCACACGCCACACAGACAAACGGATGCTTGCCGGACTTTTTTACCGAATGACCGCAATGCGGACAAAAGTTCCAGGCCTTGCGGATCGGTTGCGGCTTCTTTGGCCGGCCAGCCTTTGGTGTGCGGAGCGTCATGTGAACAGTTCCAGGCGTTGAGACAATTTCTGCAGGACGTTCATCGGAATCGTATGACCACCATGAAACGGAACAAAGTCCACATCGAAGCCCGCAGCTGAAAGCATCTGAGCTAACTCCGTTGCCGCCCCCCGCGGAAGCAGCGGATCTTCATGCCCATGCGATTGCAGAACACTGCAGTGCGGATGGGCGATCGCCAGTCGCGTCCATTCGTCGCGACACAGCAACGTCCCTGAGAACAGGGCCAGCAGTGCTGGCCGGAAGCCGGTGGACAGCGTCAGGTGCGTGCTGACCATCGCGCCCTGGGAAAAACCGCCGAGCACGATGCGGTCTTCTTCGACGCGATAAGTGGTTCGCATGTCTTCCAATGCCGCGGCCAGCAACGAGGTCGCTTCGGGCATTCCGGGAGGACAGATGCGAGTGAGTTCTGAATAGTCCTGCGTCTGATTGATTTTAGCGAGCTGTGCCATGTTGATTGGCCACCATGCCCGGCCACCTGGCATTCCCATCGGTCCCAGATCGATCGGCGCTTCCGGGAAGACGAAGCGAAACTTCGCCGAGATGACTTCACTCTCGTCCATCAGCATCGCGCCGATATCGACCAGATCATCGCCGGATGCCCCGAATCCGTGATTCAGAATCACGAGACCGCTGTGAGCTTCATCAAGCGTGTCGGACTCAATCACACGGCATTTCAGCGAACCGAATGTTCGCAGCAACCTGGACAGCTTCACGTTGCGGCTTTCTGCTGCAGTTGCATTGCATCCAGAATGCGCTGGCAGGCATCGGACTTGTTCAGAGCATAGAAGTGGATGCCGGGAGCTCCGGCGGATCGCAGTTCTTCGCATTGCTGAATGGCATGTTCAACGCCGATCTCGAACTGAGCCTGTGGGTCGTCCTGAACGGCTTCCAGACGCGTTGCCAATGCTTCAGGAAAGACCGTGCCACACATCGACGTAATGCGTTTGATTCTCGCGAAATCGGTGATCGGCATGATGCCAGGCACGATCGGAATCCGGATCCCCAGTTCGTCACAACGATCCCGGAATGCGAAGAAATTGTCGTTCACAAAAAATAACTGAGTGAATACCGCATCCGCGCCGGCATCGACCTTGCGTTTCAGATGCTGCAAGTCGATGTCCATGCCTGGTGCTTCCTGGTGCTTCTCAGGGTAACCGGCCACGCCAATGCCCAGAGTGGGATGTGTCTCGCGAATGAGTTCCACCAGTTCATTGGCATTGCTGAGTCCGCCTTCGACAGTTTTAAATGCTTCCTGTCCGGCGGGGGGATCGCCGCGCAGGGCCATCACGTTCTGAATGCCCTCGGCAACCGCCTGATCAAGCCAGCTCAGGAGTTCTTCCCGTGTGGAACCGACGCAGGTAAAGTGCGTCACTGCGGTGCGGCGAAAGTCCGATTGAATTTCGCGGCACCACTGCAAAGTCCGATCGCGCGTCGAGCCGCCTGCTCCGTAAGTACACGACACAAACGACGGATCGTATTCGACCAGAGTCTGCAGATTTCGACGCAACGCGGCATCGCCGTCGGACGTTTTCGGCGGAAAAATCTCGATGGACAGCACGAACGGCTGCGTCCTGAACATTAGAGGAAGGCGCATGTGTATAGGTCTCAGTGCAATTCCTGGTGCTCTGAAGGCTTGGAAAAGGGGTCAGGAACCAATAGCCAAATGGCCCAAAGGGTGCTC
>JBBJME010000283.1:0-8978 GCA_037719765.1 Planctomycetaceae bacterium | reverse complement strand
CTGGGGGGCCCGACTTTTTTGTTCCCTCCCCCTTTTCCCACGCCGCAACGCCTCGTTTCATGGTTGACCGAGCACTAGTTGGAAGCGCTCATAAACTTGTTGACAAACAAATCGATGTACATCACGAACATGAATAAGGAAATAATGAACAGCAAGCCAGCTGCGTGGGCATAGCCGATGACACGCGGACTGGGTTTGCGACGGGTCACGCCTTCCCAGATCAGAAACACCATGTGACCTCCGTCCAGCACCGGGATCGGCAGAAAGTTCAGTATCGCCAGATTGATGCTCAGGAAGCCAAGAAACAATAAGAGGTCTGTCATTCCCTGGCTGGCCACACGATAACCGATGGACAAAATTCCGACCGGGCCGCTGAAAGAATCGGCGGGGAGATCGCCGCGAAACAACGAGCGCAGTGTCATGTAAATGCTGATTCCGGTCTGGCGTGTCTTGCGCAGACCGAGCGACGCAGCATCCCCGAAGGATTCACCTTTCTGCAATTCGACGGCAGGCTCCCAGCCCGCGATGCCACGTGTCCAGCTATACCAGTCCGGGACCTTTTCGACGGTCTTCAGCAATTCTGCCTTCTCAGACTTGCCATCATCGAAGTAGATCCTGATCTGACTGTTCGGTGAGTACTGAATCGCATTGAATGCCCAGGCCCAATTGATATCTTCTTTGTTACCCGGCTGTTTTTCTTTCAGTTCGTTCAGCATCAGCTGTGGAGGCGTTTTTTTCTTTGGCGCCGGCGCTGCGTCAGTGTTCGTTTCAGCTTCGACAAGTTCGATTCTGGTGATCTTCTGTCCCTTCGCAAAGAGTCCAGTCTTCTCGGCTTCAGAACCGGGCACCACCTTCGCAATATTCGGGAAGATCTGAAACGCCGCTCCAATTGCTGGAATCGACAACGGACTGGTCTGGAAAAGCGGAGTCTCGGTCCAGCCGGGATCGTCCGTCGGAACCATCTCCAGTTCATGCTGCTCGGGCGCAGCGGCCGCCTGGCGGCTGACCTTAACGCGCACGACTTTGCCGGCATGTTCGGAGAAGAATGTCGGCAGACGAACGGGATCATAATCACTGCCCATCGCCATATCATCGACGGACAGAATAATGTCTCCCACCTTGAGCCCGGCCGTTTCGGCAATTGAACCCGTGCGAATGGCTCGCACCGGCCCCATCGCCATCCACAGTCCGATGGATCGCACATTGTCCGGAGGTACCGTGATTTTCACTTCCGTCGTTGTGCCCGGCACCGACGCATCGTTGCTTTTCGTCGTTCGTTCAAACGTATAAATCAGATCCTCTGATGCATGCTTCGCGGTCAGGCGATTCCGATCAACGAAAGTCTTTACAGGTTGTGCCTGCAACGCAATAAGTCTGTCACCTGGACGAAAAGGCGTGGCAGGGACTGCGGGCTTGTCCGATTTTTCGGCGTCCGCCGGACTATTCTGCGCCGCCGGAGTTACGGGTGGCGGTACTTCTGCGTCGCCACTCAAGAGTCTGGCCCGTTTTGCCGGAAATCCTGCGATCGCGATATCGTCAGCGTTAATCAGGTCTTTGCTGATCGTGTTCGTTGGTGCCGACTGCAGTCCGACCGATCGTCCTGAAGCTCCGCGATCCGGTGTGAGCGTCAGATCAAACGCTGAGCCGTCCAGATGCTTCCCCTGAAGCCGAACATCGCCGGTCGAAAGCACAACCGATTGAAAGACATCGCCGAAACTGCGAATTTCTTCACCATTGATGGATTCGATGCGATCGCCATCTTTCATTCCCGCAATCCATGCAGGAAAACCTGGAACCACATTTCCTACAACCGGCGACGGTTCGTCCACGCCATACCAGTAGCAGATTGTAAAAAACAGGAAGCCAGTAATGATGTTCATGATGACACCGGCCGAAATGATTGCCATCCGTTGCGGGACGGATTTCGCAGAATACGATCGCGGATTTTCGGCAATCTCACTGCTTGTCATCTGGTTCGGGTCCATATCGTCCTGCCCGAGCATCTTGACGTAGCCCCCGAACGGAAGTGCCGACAGCGCGTATTCTGTCTCACCCTTTTGACGGCTCCACAGAATCGGTCCGATGCCGATGCTGAAGCGTTCAACGTGTACGTTGCACCACTTGGCCACGGCAAAGTGACCGAGTTCGTGAAAGAAGATCACGAGTCCCAGTCCCAGAGCCACAGACAGTACGTTCAGAGCTTTTGTAAACAGGCCGCCAAAATCCACTGCGGCGACTAATTGAAATGCTAGGTCTTCCACCGAGCTGCTTCCTCCCGAGCCAGACGATCGACCTTGAGCAACTGCTCAAGCGACGGCCGGGCATCGAATTCATGGTGGTTCAAAATATCGTTTACGACACATGTGATCTGATGAAACGGCAGTTCCCGATTTAAGAACCGGGCAACTGCCACTTCATTTGCAGCATTCAGGACAGCACCGCTTGTACCGCCCTTTTCTGCCACTTCAAAGCCCAGTCTCAACGCCGGAAAGGCGTCCAGATCGGGCGGAATCAATTCAAACGTCTGCCGCTGATTCCAGTCGGTCTTCCGTGCCGGGCTCTCCGGGCGATCCGGAAACAGCAAAGCATACTGGATTGGCAACCGCATGTCCGGTGGAGAATTCTGCGAAATCACAGAACCATCCCGAAACTCAACCAAAGAATGAATCCATGACTGCGGATGAATGATGACGCTGATTTTGTCAGCCGGAAGTCCAAACAGCCATCGAGCTTCAATGATTTCCAGCGCCTTATTCATCATTGTCGCAGAATCGATCGAGATTTTCGGCCCCATATTCCATGTGGGGTGCTTCAACGCCATTTCCGGCGTGACAGATCTGAGCTGTTCACGAGTATAGCCGCGGAACGGTCCGCCGCTGGCTGTGAGCACAATTCGTTCCAGATCCTCACGTCGTCCCGCCTGAAGGCACTGAAAAATCGCACTGTGTTCGCTGTCCACGGGAATCACTGTCGCCCCCGTCTGACCCGCACGTTCCATAATCAGAGAACCTGCGACAACCAGTGATTCCTTGTTCGCCAGAGCGACCCGCTTCCCGGCATCGACCGCCGCCCAGGTGGCAGGAAGTCCGGCGGCTCCGACCATCGCCGACACGATCGTGTCGATGTCTGACCTCTGGATCATCGCCGTGACAGCTTCGAGCCCCTGATGCCAGGTCGTCTCGGCAATCCCTTGACACGCCTGTGGAGGAACTGAGATGTCTTCAGCACCAATCACCGCCCATGCCGGGCGAAACTCAGACACCTGCTGACACAGTCGCTCGACACTTCGGTGAGCGACCAGCCCCGTCGCGCGCAACCGCTCCGGATGCTGGCGAATGACGTCAAGGCAACTTCTCCCGATGGATCCCGTAGACCCAAGAATGGCTATCGACTGAGGCTGTGGCAACGTAAATGATTTCTGATCAACCGGACAAACCGCAGGCCCGCTGATCTCGACATCACCCGCAGAAGAGAGGCATTCTAAGGAGACTTACCAAACTGAACAAGACTACCCTGCTTTCGCCGCACGGCTGGCCAATTATTGATGATGGGTAACTCGTAGGGTGTGACAAGCAACGCGCCGGCACACCGAATCACCCGTCTGGTGTGCCTGCGCTACCGCTTGTCACACCCTACAAATTCACAAATTGGCTAGCCGTGGCTTCCGCTGGATCAACCGGCAACGGCAGACCAAGAGCCGTCAGAACATACCGCTGAAAATAGTAAATGCGTTCTTCCCGTGAACCAAGGACTCCCGGATGGCGGCTGCGTTCCAGGCCATTCTGTTGAGAGACATAGATCCCCATGTCCTCTTGCTGAATCCGGAGCGTTCTTGATTTCCCGATTCGCCACACCAGCGATGAAACGAGACTCGCCAACGGTCCACGACGAGTCCCTCTCAGGGCAAACATGCGCACTCGTATCCTCACCGTCGTCGGCGAGGTTGGCACATACATCAGAGCGTAACTGAAAGTATCGCTCGACACCAAAATCGTATTGGGATGAATATGACGATGTCGATGCTGCACCGTTGGTACTCCTCCAAGCCATCGATTTAATCGGGCCTGAGTCAACTCCATTCTTGAATCGACCTCGTAAATCAACGCTGTGTATCGCTCATGCAGCAGATGCTCAGTCTGCTCTTCGGGAGGCAAGAAATCACCAAACGTTTTTGGGTGAAGCGCCGGAAGATGATAGGACTCAAGAGTGTTCTCAGCCGGAATCTTCCAGTTTGAATTGCAATCATATTCCCAGATATGCCGCATGCTCCACACCGGCGAAGAATAGGCCTGGGTCACTTCTTCGTAGAATGGTTCCATCCATTCGCGGAGCGAAACCGCGTGTGCATCGAGCGATACGAAAAGCAGGTCTCCGCAGGCTTCGAGCCGAAACATGTTGAGACGCGCGTGATCGCGATCCCATGGACGAAAGCAGCGAGCCTCAGGAATCTTAGCCGTGCATCCCCGATCATCGAACTCCCAGCCATGGTACTGACATTGCAGGTTCGGCTGATTGCCGGTGGCAGCGTTGGTCAGCATGCAGTGCCGATGCGAACAGACGTTTTCGTATGCCAAAAATCGTCCGCGGGAGTTTCGAATCAGAATTGGGCAACCAAACAAGTCCAGCGTCAGAAAGTCGCCATCTTCCGGCAACTCCGATTTCGCTGCGATGAACTGCCATGAAGGACGGAAGAGCTTCTCCAGTTCGAGCTGGTAATGCTGCTCTGAATAATAATGTTCCGGCCGCAGCAAATGCCTCAAAGAATGCTGGTGTGTGAACATGGAGGAAACTCAGGCCTGAACGCGGATCGTGCTGATATTCGCGAAAGTGAAACCAGGTCACATTGGAAGGCCTATTCTTACGGGCGGTCCAGTCACTTGCCAGAGTTTCGCTGCATAGAAGCTGCTGTTTTCGCCAGGTCCGCTCGGGTGGAGCGCAAATCACGGCAGACTGTATGGCCGGCCTTTCCGTCGAAACAGCGATTTGGGACGCCACATTCGTGAAAATCTCGGGAAAATGTGGCATCTGCGCCGGCGAAACCGTGTCCCCGGTGGAGATCGTGAGCAGCGAACGATACGGTACGCCACTTAATGATGCACACCGGAATTGAAGTCCGATGCTCAGGCGGCTCTCATTCCTTTCACAATTCTGGAATCTGGTTTTTTGCCCCATGGTCGAAGTGACTGGTCCCGATTTTTCAAAGTCTGAATTGCTCCCCGCGATCGCTCAGGATTCTTCGACCGGCGAAGTCCTGATGATGGCATGGATGAACCGGGAAGCATACGAAGAAACACTCCGCACCGGCCGCGTCTGCTACTTCAGCCGCAGTCGTCAGAAGCTCTGGCGTAAAGGCGAAGAGAGCGGCAACGTTCAGGAGTTGCACGACATCTATTTTGACTGCGATGGCGACACACTGCTGGTCAAGGTTCGGCAGGTCGGTGGCGCGGCGTGTCATGAAGGATACAGCAGCTGCTTTTTCCGTCGGATCGATCCGGCAACTCAAACCTTCACCGTCGAAGGCGAACGAGTATTTGATCCAAAATCGGTATACGGCAAGTGATGCAATCGATTCACGGCAAGCCACAGGCGACGGCGTTTAAGAGGTAAGTTCTCATGTCAGGTCGAATTCTAAAACTCGGCATTCCTGCCGGCAGTCTTCAGGAATCCACAGCGGCACTGTTCAGCCGAGCCGGTTACAACATCAAGTTTGCCCCGCGCTCGTATTTCCCAACGGTCGATGATCCGGAAATCGAATGCATGTTGATTCGCGCTCAGGAGATGGCGCGATATGTAGAGAACGGCATTCTGGACGCCGGGATCACGGGCTACGACTGGATTCTGGAAACCAATGCCGATGTGCATGAGGTCTGCGAACTCGTGTTCTCGAAAGTCAGCCGCGGTCCGGTCCGCTGGGTGTTGTGTGTCCCGGAAGATTCACCGATTCAGACAGTGAAGGATCTGCAGGGCAAACGCATCGCGACGGAAGCCGTTGGGCTGACCACTCGGTTTCTGGAGAAACACGGTGTCAAAGCGCATGTGGAATTTTCGTGGGGCGCGACGGAAGTCAAGCCGCCAAAACTGGCGGACGCAATCGTCGAAGTCACAGAAACCGGCAGTTCGCTGCGAGCCAACAATCTGCGAATCATGGACGAAGTGCTGCAAAGCACCACGCGATTCATCGCCAACCGCACTGCCTATGCCGATCACTGGGTCAAATCAAAAATCGACAACATCGCACTGATGCTGCAGTCCTGTCTGGAGGCGGAAGGCAAAGTCGGCCTGATGATGAATGTGCATCAACGCGATTTGGACGCGGTGGTGGAGATCCTGCCGGCACTTCAGACCCCGACCGTGTCTCATCTGTCAGATTCCGAATGGGTTGCTTTGAATACGATCGTGGACGAAAGCATCGTCCGCACGACAATCCCGCAACTCAAACAAGCCGGCGCACGAGGAATTGTGGAGTATCCGATCAGCAAGATTATCAATTGATAAATCGGCGTTCAAACGCGACGTGTGCCACAATGAATACACATGGCTCTGAAACTCCGGTCGTCGTCAAACTTGGTGGCAGTTTACTGACGATGTCGGATCTGACGGAACGGCTGCACACTGTCGTGAAACTGCTGTATCCACGGAAAATCCTGATCGTCGTGGGGGGTGGCGCAGCGGTGGATGTGATTCGGCGGCTGGATAACGTCTGCGGTCTCACGGCAACACAGGCTCACTGGGATGCCATTGCGGCAATGGCTCTGAACTCGGAGATTCTTTCGCGTGTCAGCGGATGTGTGCCTGTCGTTACAAACCGGCTTGACGCTGCCGCTGCGTGGCAGCAGCACGATGCCATTCTGCTCAACACCACAACGTTTCTTCGCGAGGAACAGACACAGCATTCTCGATCATTGCCGGAGTCATGGAGCGTGACCAGTGATTCCATCGCCGCGTTTGTGGCGTTGCACTGGCCGGCACAACAGGTCGTATTGTGCAAATCGTGCGATTTGATATCGCCGCACTTCGATCGGCTCTGTCAGGATGGTCTGCTCGATGATTGGTTTCCAAATTTGCTCACGCCACTACATCAGTCCAGCATTCGATTGCAGTGGCTGAACCTGCGGGATGCGATTCCACGGCTGCAGCCATTGGATATTCCCGACTCTTGCCACTCGCTCTGATTCCTGCAGCCCCATGGAGGCTCCGGCACGCGATTAAGCATGTGTTTTCTGAAGTTGCGGCGTGCTGGTGGCCTTCATGACTTTGTCTGATGGCTGACTGTTGCGAGCCTGCAGGAAAAGATCACGATTGACGTCAAAGCCGGTGACGATGACGCTGAATTCGTCAGCCTGCGGGTACACAATCAGATGATTGGAATCTACGATCTCAGTGGTCGCGTTCCTGGCTTCGATGCAAATCGGATCTGTATTCAGCTGAAAATCGGCCGTTGAATATTTTTTTAACGGATTACCACCGCGACGGTCGTACGCCACCAGCACCTCCAGTGGCCGACGTGGATCATCCACATCAGATCGGCTGCCGATCCGGAATCCCCCCTGACGACTCGACAAGCGAAACGACTTCTGTTTGCGTGGCTTCGTACTCAGAATTTTTAGCCGTTCCAATCCGGCACCGCCGCCCTTACTAGTCATCGATGAGAACTCAACCGGCATCCCTTGCTGGTCGTGGCCGGTCCCGACAGAAAAGACGTCCAGCAGAAGTTCCGGATCATCGTCATCGGCAGCTTCAGCCAGCATCTGGCACAGATCGGACACGGCATTTCGGATAAACCGCAGCGTTCCTGCACCATTGATGTATTTGCCTTTGAAATGAGATGTTTCCTCACTCCATTCTGTATGCGCGGGGTTCTCTGCGTCGCCCAGAAATCCAGTGAGCGGAGCATCATCAATCGCCACGATTGCATAGACATCCCGCATGAGCCGGGAACGTACATCAGAGATCACAATGCCGTCGCGGATAAACATCGGTCTCTTTTGAGGTGACCCTTCGGCACGTTCAATGTAGGCATCGAACTGCGTGCGTTTGCTGAGTCCATTCCTGTACTGCACAAGTGCCGGAATGCGAACCGCGATGCGGCCAACTTCCTGCAGAGATTTCCGCATGTCTTCGAACAAACTGTCGTCGATAGCCTTGCGGTTCCACTTGGTCGCCTTCCCCGCAAAACTGCTGAGAACGATCAATGATCTCTCGTCAGCGCGGTGCAAAGCCCACTGCGTCAGGTTCAGCAGAGGCTGAATCAGCTCACGAATGACATCGGCACTTTCGCTGACAACAGTGACCAGCGTCTGCGCATTGAGTACCGATTGCGTGTCCGCGTCTTCTACCGTAACGACCAGATCTTCCTTCAGAATCGGATAAAAATAATCCTGGACAATGGCGTCCACAACTGCGGCAGGCGTCCAGCGTTCGTCACAAAATGGAACGACGATGGAGAGGCCAGGATCGTGTCCGCGTTCGAGGCAGAAGTCCTCAGCGAACTGCTGAATAAAATCCTGATTGTCGACCGGCGCGGCAGCTTCATCTTTTTCTGGTTTCTCGCCAAACCAGCCGTCCGGTGTGAAGCTCTTGTCCTCAATGTTGTGCGAACGCAGAATCGACTGCCCGACAAGTAACCTCTGTCGGTCATCGTGCCGCACCGTGACGCCAAAAAAACTGCGGATTCGGCTGCACCGCGGGAAGACGAACTTGCCAAGTCCCCAGCGACCACGTCCCGACTCCGTCTTGTTCGACTGCCCCTCCGCCCGGAAGAAGTAGTAAAATGGATTCCGCACGCCGGCCACTTCATGGTACTGATTCACATCACCGGTCAGTCCCGTGGTGCCGCTGTCTTCGTACGTAATGAAATGACAGTTATTATCACGCCCCGGCGCATCTCGCAGACCGCTGCCTTCCGCGTGAAAATGGTCCCAGCCACGAATGGCACTGTCGTGATTATAAGTTACTTCAGGTGCAGTGTTTACGCAATT
>JBBJME010000282.1:0-9046 GCA_037719765.1 Planctomycetaceae bacterium | reverse complement strand
GCTGCCATGTGGGTTTGTGAAATCGAGTGTAACCTGAGCCCAGCGCGTATTGGTAGCGAGTCCGTCCTGAAGCGGATTTTTTGCGGGATCCCTGGCCTGGTCCAACAATGAACGCCCACACTCGGCCCGCGACCTTCTGACACTCGCGGGATGCGTGCAGAATCTTTGTACCGCGCGGGCTGCGACCGTGGTCCAGCTCTACTCATGGGCAGTTTTTACGTCTCGCCCATTGAGTATCGACAGCAACCGAGCGCGATCGATTCGCGCGGGATCGATCCAGGCGATCGCCTTCCCCTCTCGGAAGCTGGCGGTCGCTTGCTCGACACCTTCGCTCCGGATCATGATCTGATAGACGGCCAGGGAGCAGGCCATGCAGTCGAGGCCGTAAATCGGGAACTCGACTCGCTCCCACTTGTCGCGAGGCGTAATCGACTGAGCTTTCGCACCGAGTGTCGATCGGGAAAGCTGACTGATGCGATCGTGAATCCGCTCCACCAGCTGGTCGGGATTTGCGTTGCGAAAGAGTTCACACTCCGGGTCATAAGCCAGCGTCATTTCGGCGGTATCGAAGTCGACCTTTTGAATCGCCATTTCGGGGAAGTCGGCCAGCAATGACTTCAAAGTCTCGACCCGTTCGGGCATGAACAACCCGGTGACTCGGACGGTCAGTGTGTGTGAGTCGCTGATCGTGACGGGCTTCCGGGACGGAGACTCAGTGGACACGGGCGGCGTACGAATCGCCTGCACAGGCGGCAGGTTCGCAGTCATGAACAGACGGTCGGAGTCTGGCGGCTGTGAGGTCGACGGACGGGGGTCGGCAAACGGAAATCCGTTCCTGCCGGTCCGATCAGCGGGCTTCCCGTAAACAGCGGACTCGCGACGACCTCGTGCAGCAACGTGCGGAGGCCGCCTCCCTGCTCCCGCGTGCGAGAGACAATCGCAAGGATGGCCGCCCGATCCGAAAAACGAACCTCTCGACCGGTCGCATAGATCATCAGTTGCCGAGCCAGATTGCCTAGCAGGCGATCGGTCTCATTCGCCAGCAACGCTTGAAATTCGCGAACGTTTTGAAACGACTGACCTTCGGGGAGTGTACCGGTGGCATCGACCGGCAAACCGAGCTTGAAGCTGATTCCAATGATCGGATCGATCTTCCCGCGATCCGCTGGATCGCCCTCCCCGATGGAACGATAGCGTTGTCGGAATCCCCCAATGACATCGAACGATTCCAGAGCGAAACCCGGAGGATCGATTCGCTGATGGCAGGAGGCACAGACTGCGTGCTCGCGATGCCTGGCCAGTTGATCGCGGATGGTGGTGGTGCCGCGCACATCCGGCTCGATGGCTGCCACACGGGACGGGGGCGGCTCGGGCGGCTCGCCGAGCAAGCGGTCAATGACGAAGGCCCCACGCGGCACGGGAGACGTCGTCGTCCCGTTCGCCGTCACCTTGAGAATCGCAGCCTGGGTCAATAGCCCGCCGCGAGGACATCCCTCAGGCAGCGGCACGGCGCGCATCTGAGCTCCGGTCACGCCCTCAATTCCATAATGCGTGGCGAGCTTCTCATTGACCCACACAAAGTCGGACCGCACGAGGTGCGACACGTCGAGATTCTGGTCCAGCAGCGAACGAACATAAGCCCGCGTCTCAGCGACCATCGAGTCTTGCAGATAGGGGCTGAACTCGGGATAGAGTTTGTTGTCGGGATCGTTCGCGGCAATCAGTCGCAGCTTCAGCCACTGGCTGACAAAGTCGTCGACGAACCGCTGGGACCGGGGATCGTCGAGCATCCGCTCCACTTCCGCATGCAGAGTCTGGACCTGCTGAAGTTCACCCGCGGCGGCACGCTGGGACAGCTCTTGATCCGGGATCGAGTTCCAGAGGAAATAGGAGAGTCGGTTCGCCATGGCCACCTGATCGAGTTCGCCTGCTGGTTCGACATGGTACAGGAAGTCGGGTGCGCACAGCGCCACCTTGCATGCCGCACGCAGGGCCGACTCGAACGCATCCCCCGCCTGCAGACGTTGGTCGACAATGCCGACATACTGCTGGCGGATTTCGTCTGCGACGGGACGGCGAAACAGCTGGGGGAGAAATGCTTGCAGCAGTCGATCCGCATCGACCAGCGGCGAGTCGCTGTGCACGGTCCACAAGCCCGGCTCGGGATCAGGGCGATTCTTTCCGGAGAGTTGTCGGACCTGGGGGCGGGCCGGAGGGCGGGTCCCTGGATGGGCTTCCGGGCGGAACTCTGTCATCGGCAGGTCGCCAAAGATCAGCGCGTGACTGCGTGGCGGCCAGACCTCATGCAGGGGCCCTTCAATATCGAGCCAGTCGACGACAATCCCCGGACCGGTGAAGGCCATCGCGCGGCCCTTCCGGGCGTAGTTCGCCGTCGGTGCTAAAGACGAGGTGTTGAAGCCGATGAGTTCGTTGTGATTCAGCCAGACGTGGGCTTCATGTTCCTGGGGCCGATCAGCGGGGGCGTTGAAGTACCCGAGCACGTAGCTGGGATGCTGCCCGCCGCGACCGTCCCCGGTGAGTTGCACCACCGACAGCCGGGCCGCTTCCGTACCGCGTCCGGGAAGCATCTTGCCCTGATCCCATTGAAAGCCCCACACCGATGTCCGCACCCGGTACGTTCCCGGATAGACGGTGACATGATCGACGAAGTACGGACTGACCGACTCGTCTTCATGTCGGAACAGACCCACGCTGCTCCCATTTTCGAAGGAGCCCCATTGCTCATGGGCTCCTTGATCGAGATGGTTCTGATCGGCAGCGGGAGGGAACTCGGGGTCGGGTTGTCCGTTCTTGAGCAGAATGCCGTCCCCATTCATCACGATATGCGCGACAAATCCGCCGCTGTTGACGAGCGAGATTCTCCGCTTCTGCACCACGGGCGGCTGAGGACGCGTGGCGATCGCCAGGTTCAGGACGTGGTTCGCCGCTTCGAGATACTTTGCCAGATTGACGTGCGAGAGGTCGAGAGCATCGGCATGTTTATCGAAGCCGAACGCCGAACCGTCTGCGGGCAGATTCCCCGCCAGAGCGATCCCGGGCATCTGAAACAGATCACGAATCGTGTTCTCGTACTCGTTGCGGGTGAGCCGTCGCAGGCGAGACGCATGGTCTCCCTTTAGCGCCGCTTCGTCGGCAGCGAGCAAGGCCCGCGAGAGCTCAGCGGCGAAGGCTTGACGACTATCGATCGCTGGCTGCGGCGCATCCTTTGGCGGCATCTCGCCCGACGAGACACGATCATAGACCTTGACCCAGCGGCGGAAGTGTTCGGCATTCCCCAGGTCGCGCGGCAATGTCTCCAGATCGAGTCCGGCCTCCTGCGTCCTGGAGTTGTGGCAGTCGACACAGTGCTGGGACACAAACTCGGCCTGTTGAGCACACAAATCTGCGGGCCACAGCCCCCGGACCAAGCCGAGCAGCACCGCGATGAAAGCCCGCGACCAGCTGCGATTCGTTCTGGTCATACCAACTCCAAGCCGCGCATCGTGGTCGTTCCCGAAGAGAACGCATCGACTTCGAGGCCGAGCCGCTGCAACATCGAGACGTACAGATTGGAGAGGGGATAGTTGTTCTGCAAGTCGAACGCCAGATGTTGCCCGTGCCGGAATCCGCCTCCCGCGAGAAGAACGGGGAGATTTGCGTTCGAATGCGAGTTCGCGCTCCCCATGCAGGTGCCGTACAACACCATCGTACGGTCCAGCAGCGATTGGCCGCCCTCGGACGTGGCGGTCAGCGAGGTGAGGAAACCATTCAACACATCGATCTGGCCTTCTTCCTTGCCGCGCAGCTCGGCCAGCACTTCGGGCCGGTTGCCGTGATGGGTGATGTTATGAATGACTGTCGTGTCAATAAACAGTGACACCAGCCGCGTCGAGTCGGTCTGGAACGCCAGTTTGACGACGTCGAACATTTGTCCGGTGCGACGGGCAAACGCTTGCGGATCGGTGATGTCCTCGGGAGGCTTCTCCTCCACATGCGGCTTCGGGCGGTACTCCCACTCCTCGGAACTGTGAAGCCGCTGCTCGAGATCACGAACGGCTGTGAAGTACTGGTCGAGCCGCTGCTGGTCGGCAGCGGAGAGTGATCGTCCCAGCCGCTTCGACTGGTCTCCGACGAAATCGAGCAGGCTGCGGCCCTGCCTGAGGGCCTCGACATTGCTGGCGACTTCTTCGGCTGTGCCTTGAAAGAAGAGACGTTCGAACAGCTTTCGTGGACTCTTCTCCGCCGGAATCGGGGCTCCGCTGCGAGTGAACGAGAGCGTCGGGTTCTCGTTCGTGATCGCCAGAACGAGCGACGGGTAGCGGGTCCGATTGCCGAGTTCCTCAGCGGCAAACTGATCGAGGGAGACCCCGTTGCGGAACCCGCCTCGCTCGGGATGCGGGGTGCCCGTTATGAAGCAGCGCTCAGCAGCATGCCCCCCGGTCACACCCGGCAGGCTGACTCCCGAGAAGACCGTCATCTGGTCCCGATGTGCCTTCAGTCGTTCGAGGTAGGGACTCGCGGTGTAGTCCTTGCCGGTGCCTTCGGGGAAGAAGCAGTCCGGGAGAATCCCCATGTTGGTTTGAATCGCCACCATGCGGCGCGGGACGTCGGCCAGTTGCTCCTCCGCAAACGCGGGCCGCATGGCATCTAACATCGGGAGTGCCATCGCAACCCCCACCCCCTGCAAAAACGTGCGCCGCGGAAGTACGCGTCCGCCGACTGAACGATCACGAGGTCTCATAGCCATTTTCCTCCACATTCATGGTCGCCGATGCCGATCAGTTCACGTCAACATAGGCATATGCCCCTGACACTGCAATACCCGGGGTCCGGACTGCGATGTTTTCGTGCAAGAGTTGGTCATACTCTTCCAAAAGAGCGCCTGGCTTTCGGGCGTCATTGGACAATCCACATTTGTTTTCCATGAACTGTTTCACGGTGGCGAAGTCAACAACGTCGTAATTCTCGCTCTTGAGTCTAGGAGTCTGTCCTGATACATGCCATCAAACGGCGATGAATTGAGTTGAGAAAAAAAGAATTTCGGCCTGCGGATTGCAGTTGAGCCGCTGACAAAAAGTCGGCAGCGGGAAATGAATATGCCGCGGAGAAGAAACTGCCGGAAGCCGCGGCAGTGTTTGATCTGGCCGAAGGGGGGTTCGGCTATTGCTTTGCGGCGAGCGTATTCGGCTCGCCCCTTCTTCGTTCGAAGTTTGCGGGCCATGACAATCATGTGATTCTCATTCACAACCGCCTGAGCATTACCGCATTGATCCCAGCCTTTGTTCGACGTCTTCATGATCTTTGATTCAGGATCGGTAAAGTTCCGCTGGGCTTTGGGATGGGCGGTTGACCCCTTTGGTCTCTTCACTGCGCGGATGTCGCGTCGTGATTTGCGATGGCAGCTTTCGACAGGTTCATGATTACGGCACCAAGCACCAGACTGACGGAACCGAGTGCGATGTAAATCAGCGCGGGGAAGCGCTCGGTGAAGGCTTTCGGAGACGGAATATACTGCGGATTGGATTCTGCCGAACTGAGCGTTGCTCGAACCGGAACGACTGGCAGTGACTCAGGCAGATTTCTTGCGAAATCGTAGTTGGTAGTTTCTGCGTCCTGATTTCCGAAATAGAGCTTCAACGGCAGCTTCGTAGCATCAGGCTGTTCAAAAATGATCTGGCGTGCCGCTGCACTTCCACGAACAGAACTCAGGGTCAGTGGTTTATTGCGATAATCGACGATCGTCAGCCTGAGTCTTGCGACAGCACCTCCGGGAACGTGAGCACGATCGGCACCACGGGTTCGCCTCGCCGACGTTGCCACGCCGAGTTCTCGTTGAAGTAGACTGGATAAAATGTGGGCTGTCCCAGGGCATTCAAGGACTCTGCCTCCAGCGAGAGATCACGCGCGAACTCTTCATCCTGAACCGCAACTTCCAGGCGGTCACACGGAACCGGCGCTCCGAAATCCAGGATCCAGCGTGAACCCGGCGCGCCGTAATGTCGCGTGGGTTCACGAGTGCCGACGGTGGCCTCGGTCGGACCGACGTTCCGGGCAGGTCAAGCTGACGAACGACGCTGACGGACTGAAACGTGAACGCGTCTTTGCCATCGCCAATCTGCGGATCCGGCGTCACCTGCACTTTAAGATACCGTTGCCGACTGTTCGGATAATGAAACTCCTGATTGATCAGAGTATGTTCGCCGTGAGTATAGTGAAGCACATTGCCGGACACCAAAGGCTTCCAATCCTTTCCATCGGGGCTCCCTGAAATCACTACGAAACGTCGAAAATTGGTGCCGGTGGTTTCCACAACGACCTGATTGTGTTCGATGTCGTCCCGCTGCAGTTCAAGTGTCAATTCATGGACGCCTTCTTCCGGCTCCGATCGATTGAACTCATTGGCCGGAATCACATCGCTGACAGATTTTGGCGAAAGGATGTGCAAAGCAAACGGAAGCGTGCTTCCGTCAGACGCATAGATCCGAAGATCCGTGAGGTCTCGCCTTGCGTGCTCAAACACATCAGACGACGCAAAGAAATCCACCAGTTGAGGATTCGTTCCTGCGACACTCGTGCTGTCCACAGCAGGAATGGTGATCGCTGCCAAATACGGCCAGCGTGCCTGAACCTCCGGTGTCATGTCAGAGGCGACCTGTTCCGCCGCGACCGAATCAGACAATGGCACTTCATTCTGGCCATGCACAGGACACGTCAACACGACTAACGGCAATGCCGTGGCGACTCTCTTCAGGAACGGTGTGCATTTCAACATGTTCATTTCCCCAGCTTAAGACTGTTCGCGATCGGCTTCAAAATTGCTACGACCTGAAACGCTGATATGTTCTTGCCACCAGCCCCAGCACGATGGCCAGGATGAAGAATGCGACGATACGATAGATCTGCTGCACGTTCGCCATATCGACCACAAACAGCTTCACCACTGTGACTCCGAACAGCACCATCGCAAGCCACCTCAGGCGAGACCGCTGGAGTTTGAATCCAAGGCACAACAACGCAATCGCAAACAGAGTCCAGAACACGGTGAGTGCCAGGTGGGCTCGCCATCGCCAGAGATCGAGGTCGCCTCCCAGCATCGCTCTTGAGACAAAATATCCGTGACATTCCAGCGACAGCACCAGCCAAAGCAGCGTCGTCCCGGTGACTCCGGCAAGGCCGATCGCCAGACGCTCAAGCTTGTCGAGCCGTGGCAGGTAACGGTCGGCCCTCCACACGGCTGCCAGGATGAGTCCGGCCACGGTCAGTGACGGAAATGCAACGCGATTGAATACCGGAACAAAGGGATCACGCACGTAGAGTGGCAGGTCAAATATCAACACTCGCCCGACTGCAAAGCACGCCAGGACCGCAGCCATCAATCGAAGTACTCGCGACGAAATTCTCAGCCCAAACAGCCACAAGGCCATCCCCATCATGGCCCAGCCAAGAGCGATCCAGTGCGCATCGGCCTGAACTGGAATTGCCCAGGCAATGAAACCCACGGAGATCGCAAGCGATGTGAGCAACAGTCGATGATCATTCGGACGCCAGGCAAGAATCATTCTTCCGGCAATAGCATAGAGTGTCGCCGTCACCAGCGCGGCGGTTCCAATCCAGTGGCTCCAGGACTCAAGTGTCAGCACGCGAAACGCGACAAAGCCCAGAATTCCGTTGATCACGAAACGCCCCAGTTCTTCGTAATCCGCCGGCCGATGGTGAGTTCGCGAGACAACCAGGATCTGAGCAAAATACAGGGCAAACACACTCATCTGAAATCCGAGTGCCCATGCGAGTTTCTCAGGATGGTAGTTGCCGTCGTACCACATCCAGAACAACCACTGTGTTCCGAGAAATGCAACCGATCCGACTGCTCTCCACCGCTGCAGGCACAAGGCAACGACAACGCCGAGATTCAGTACTGCCAGATACGTGAAGAACGACGAGTAAGTATCATGATCGGCCTGCATCAGCAGCGGCGTCATCAGCCCTCCGATGACGGAAACCATGCCGATCACCGCCGAACGGCAGAACACCGCAGCAATCATGGATTCGAGCACCAGAATTGCCAGAAAGATACCCGCATGCTGCTGAGGCAACAGGCGGTAGAAACCGAATGCGGAATAAGTCGCGAGATAGATGACAACAATTCCGGCTGACATCAGCATGGACGCAAATCGTCGCCACTCTTTCAGCTGATACCGAAGCCCGGTGATGACCAGTCCGGCTCCGACCATTTCTCCGATCGCCACCCGACCGACCGGACCAATCCAGTTGTTCTGGTACGCATACCGCAGAAAGAACGTCGCGGAAAAGAGAAACAGGATCACCGCCACCCAGCCAAATGCCTTCTGACCGATAAACGTTTCCCAGCCCACGGGAGATGCTGAAGCGATTTCGGATGATGCAGGCTCTGGCTTGAAACTGACGGATGCCGCTGCATTCTTTAACGAGGATTCTGCAGGCTGAAGAGACTCGACCGCCATGCCGTTCGCTGCGTTACGCAAATACGTTTCGATGCCGTTCAGACGGGCCGTGAGTTCCGCTAACCGTCGAGTCTTTATGAACGCCACAATGGACAGCACGATGGCAATCAGCGGCACGAGCAGAAGTACACTGCCGACCAGCAGAATGATCAAAAGCTCTTCCGTCCCCATGGGATTCAGTCCAGTGGAATCTCGAATACGATCATGAACGCTGCCCTCGCCAATTCAAAGTCAGCGGTTGCCCGCTGGCATGCACATTGTAACCTGATCAGAACAAATCCCGCGCCAAAGCCAGAAAAATGGAATTCATCAGTGAATTCATCGCTCCAAGCGGTCTGTTTAACACGGCTGTTGTGCGTCTGCAGCCAACACGCTGCACTCAGAAAGCAGTGGCAGAATTGCAGGCACAGGATTTCGAAGAAGCGTCGCCATATGTGTCGGCAGCAACGATCGCGCGTGACACCAGACGCCGAAATCGCAGTGTACCGGCAAGCTGACGCGCGCCGCTAAGCGGGGTGGCCGACGGTTCGCGTGTCGGTTTTCGCGGGCCGATGTCGCATTCCTCA
>JBBJME010000085.1:0-26147 GCA_037719765.1 Planctomycetaceae bacterium | reverse complement strand
CTATGCTTCGACGACGATAAATCTCTGCTGTCTCAGGTCGCACTTAAGTCAGCCAGAACATCTCCAGACGCAGTTCGTTCATGATGGTTTCCAACGCAGCTTGGCTCCCAAAAGCTGAATTCCCCGGAAAACGTGACACTCCAGACTGAGCCGAAGTGCGATCGACTCAACGTTTCACGCAGCGAAGTCAAAAGTTACGAAATGAAGATCCCTTCCTCCAGCATCAGAATCGTCTTTGGATTAGTGAGCCTGACCGTCAGCGCCGTTTTGGTTGCCGGACTCCTGGGGCTGATTCCCAACGTGGGCACGTCTGCGCAAAAAAATCGAGCGTCGTTCTGCGAAGCTGCCGCCGTGAGTTTCATGGCTCTTGCGCCGAGGATGAACGAACAGCAGATTCAGGAAACGTTTGACAGTATTCGCGAACGAAATCCGGAGGTTGAAAGCATCGCCGCCCGAAAGCTTGACGACGGACGCCTGGTGTTTGCTTCCGGTCCGCATACACTGATCTGGCAGACGGTCGGCACGACACCAATCACGTCTCGCGAATTCATCGTGCCGATCGCGACCAATCACGGTGACTGGGGACAACTGGAAATTCGTTTCACCGAAGTTGCCGCTGGCCCCTTTGGCGCCACGATGCGGCCTGAGTTCTCGCTGGCGATCTTCATTGGTGTGGGGTTGTTCGTTACGTTTTCAATCTACCTTCGACGAGTCCTGCAGCATCTGAATCCATCTCAGGTGATTCCGCCCCGCGTTCGCGAAGCACTCGACGCGCTGGCCGAGGGTCTGCTGGTTCTCGACCGTAACGGAGTTGTGATGCTGGCCAATGCTGCATTCCTCCAGCATGCGAGTCAGCAGACAGAGAATCTCATTGGTCAGAAAGTCGACACACTGGGATTCCGCATGGTTGGCGACTCCGATGAAACCGAACTTCCCTGGCACAAGACCGCACTCATTGGCGAACCACGACGCGGCGTCCTGATGAAATTCGGTATCACGGGTTTCGAACGCACGTTTTCGGTGAGCACGGTCCCGATTCATGACGATAAACACCGTTGTCGTGGCGTCGTTGCCAGTTTTGAAGACGTCACGGAACTTGACCGCAAGCAAAGAGAACTCCGCGACGCACTCCAGTCCTTAAAACAGTCGAGCGATGAAATTCGCCAGCAAAACCGTGAACTCGAATGGCTGGCGACTCGCGACGCACTGACCGGCTGCATCAATCGTCGCAGCTTTTTCAAGGTGTTCGAATCTGTCTGGGATGAAGCAATGCCCGCCAGCCGCGAATTGTCGGCGGTGATGGTAGATATCGACCATTTTAAGTCGATCAACGATAATCACGGCCACGCGAAGGGCGATGACGTGTTGCGGCGGGTCGCCGCGGCCATTATGAAAACCGTTGCCGAGGACGATATTGTGTGTCGCTATGGGGGGGAAGAATTCTCTGTCTTCATGCCATCCACCAGTCTCGATGAAGCCGAACTTCGAGCCGAACGAATTCGACTGTCCATCAAGGCTCTGACGACGGATGATCTGCGCGTCACCGCGAGTCTTGGTGTGTCCAGTATGGCGTACCATGCCACATCTCCGCAGGATCTTCTCGATCAGGCAGATAAGTGTCTGTTCGTCGCTAAGCGACATGGCCGAAATCAGGTTGTGCGTTTCGACAAAGCCACGCAGCAAATTGCTCAGTTGGCAAACAGTGCAGCTCCGGAACGGCGTAAAACGCCGCAGCCGCAGGCTGCCGTTTCGATCCCGTTTCAAGCCGTCACCGCTCTCGTGTCAGCGATGTCGTTTCGTCACCAGCCGACAGCGGCGCACAGTCGTCGAGTCGCGGATTTGTGCGTCGCGGCAGGCGAAGGCCTGCTGTCGATGCGGGAATGTTACACGCTGGAAATTGGTGCCCTGCTGCATGACATCGGCAAGATCGGTGTGCCGGATGCAATTCTGTACAAGTCGGGAAAACTCAGTGAAGAAGAATGGATAATCATGCGCCGCAACCGCGTGGTCAGTCTGCAGGTTGTGAAGTCATCGTTTGGTTCCGACACGCTGACAGAGATTGTTGAACAGTATTCCGTTTGGTTTGATCGAAGCAACGCTCCAGGGGGAATGGAGAAGCCTGTGAAGTCCAGCGTCTCTGCTCGAATTCTGGCCATCGCGGATGCCTACGATTCGATGACGTCAGACGCTGCTTATCGGTCCCGCAAATCACGCACCGAAGCGTTTGAAGAACTCCGCCGGTGTGCAGGAACTCAGTTCGATCCGGAACTTGTAGAACGCATCATCTCAGCTGTCCGCGTGCGTACAGGTGACCGCACCGAAATGCCGGGTGTATCGACCGATATTGCCCTTGACATTGGTCAGCAGATTGAACAACTTGCAGCAGCGCTCGATGATCAGGATGTCGGCGAACTCCGCCAATTGACTCAGCGCCTGCACAGCACTGCTGACCGTGCCGGAATTCAATACATGGCAGAGGTGGCCGATCAACTGATGGAAGCTCTGGACGACGAATCTGACATGATCGGCATCATGCAGTCTGCCAATGAACTGCTGACCTGTGCCGCCTGACCCAGGTCTCGCTCATCCATGGCGAAACCCATCGATTCATTGGCGTATGATCCTGTCGTGATGAGTTCTGCCCGGCGGGTCTTATCAGGCAGAACAACAAAAACCGGGGTCGTTGGTACCCCGGTTAATTTGTGGAAATCCGCCATCGCTGTTGACCCAACGATTACGATGTGTGTTCTTCGTTGTACGCAAAGCACATTCGGATCAGGTGCGACACGTTATCAGCCCGCATCTTGTCGTTGATTCGGGCACGATGGGCTTCGACAGTCTTGGTGCTCACACCCAGTTCCTGGCGATCTCACGGCTGGACAGACCATCCACCACATGATCCAGAACCTGGCGTTCACTACCGGTCAGTCGATTGATGCTGTCTTCGGTCTCTTCCAGCTCTTCTTCAAAAACGTCCGCATCGACATCGTAGAAGTAGGCGTACGCTCGAGCGATTGCCGCCACCAGGGCTTCAACCTTCACTGGCTTGCTTAGAAAGTCAAAGGCACCATTCTTCATGGCTTTGACCGCCATGGGAACGTCGGCGTGCCCTGAAATCATTACGATCGGCAATTCGAATCCGTCTTCTGTCAGCTTGTTCTGCAGTTCAATGCCGGACATACCGGGCAACCGCAGGTCCAGGATAAGTACACCAGGCACTGGATCGCGGTAGTCTCGATAAAACTCCATCGCGGTCATATAGTCACGAACCGTAATCTTGAATTCTGCCAGCGCTTCAACCAGGGAGGCTCGAACAGCTTGATCATCTTCAACCAGAAAAACTGTAAATGGCTTCCGCTTCCTTGGCTGTTCAAACTCCGTCATTGGCGGAGCCTTCTTTTCGGACCGCTTTCCTGTTCGACGTTTACGATGTAGCATTGAAATTCTCCAAAAATGTCATATGTGCTAAGAAACTCACGTGGTGCCGCTTCATGGTTGCGGGGAACTGCAGCTAGCGATGCTTCTGTTAAAAGTCATCACTGGCTGCCATACTGCCAGCTAATTCCATTCGCCAAGAGCACTCACAGTCAAGGTGTGCCGATTCGGTAACTTCGTTCCAAATCGAGCCACTGCAGCACCTAAGTCTAGTCGTGAATGGTGTGCAATGATGTACGTGGCATTATGCCGTGGTCCGGTCACACTTTCAACCTACAGCTCCATCTCCCAACCGTGGATAAAAAAAATAGTTGTAGTGCGACACTACAGACCGAGCAATGGGGTGACTGGTGTCGTTCCCTCGGATGAGGAAAAACAAGCACTGTCGACAGGGAATCATTCAACGTGTAGATGCAACTGGGTACAATCCTGTAGGGGGGAATTGCCTACTTTGTCAGCGAAGGGCAAGTGGCCGACACGCGTTACACGCGATGCTTGAATTGCAACGATGATTGCTTGTCGCTTTTTAAACCAGCGCCACGGTTGGATCTTCCGCGTCCTGCGATCGAATTTCACCCAATCGCATTGCTGGATAGTCGGGCGTTGAGCACGCGGACTGGACCTTGTCCGCGACCGCGGGTGGCACGCAAATGATCATGCCGATTCCCATATTGAACACATTGAACATTTCTTTTTCAGCGACACTCCCCAGACGTTGCAGCCACTGGAACACGCGCGGAATTGTCCAGGCACTGCAACTGATGACAGCCTGAACATTGTGAGGGAGAATGCGTTCAAAGTTGTCCGCAATTCCGCCGCCCGTGATATGTGCGATCCCGTGCAGATTGTCATTGCCCACCGCTTCCAGAGCCGCCGCCACAGTGTGTGCGTAAATTCGCGTAGGACGCAGCAATGCGTCTCCAACGGTACAATTCAATTCTGGAACACCATCTGAGACGCTCAAACCTGCATGTTCAAACACAACTTTGCGAACCAAGCTGTAGCCATTCGAATGAAAGCCGGATGACGGGATTCCAATGAGCACGTCGCCGGACTTCACGCGGGTCTTTCCATCAACAAGTTCATCGCGTTCGGCAACTCCACGGAAAAGCCAGCCATATCGAAATCGCCACCGCATACAAATCCGGCATGATGGCCGTTTCACCACCAAGCAACGCCGACTGTGCCTGCTGACATCCGTCGCTTACGCCGCTGACCAGTTGCTCCAGGAGTACTGGATTATCCTTTCCCATCGCGATGTAATCCAGAAAGAACAGCGGCGTGGCACCCAGGCACAGGACATCATTCACGCACATACCCACCAGGTCGATGCCGATGCTGTCATACTTCTCCGCGTGGATGGCGACTTTGATTTTCGTGCCTACGCCATCGGTGCCGGACACCAGCACCGGGTCTTTCCACTGTTTTGTGCTGTTCAGGCGAAACAGGCCGGCAAAGCCTCCTGGCAGCTCCATCACACCAGGCGTAAACGTGCGCTGCATCAGCCGCGGCAGTTTTTGCATCGCCTGTTCGTAAAGCTCAAGGTCTACGCCAGCAGAACGGTACGTCAATTCAGACATGTAACTCAACCATGAACGCATGTTTGGGAAACGGAACAGCCGAATTGCACGACATGCCGATTCTACTGTCAAGTCGCCGGAGTCGCAGGGAACTGCAGAGTTTTGATTTACCAATCCTGGGGCTGGTTGAGTTTACCCGGATTTGACTAAACCAATTACGCCGATTCTGCCGATTTCTCGTTGTGGCACGTCGCCAGGTCAGATGTCGGTCCAACGGGAGCCGCGGGAATGTTCGGTCAGAAAAGACAAACAGCGTGGTTTTTCGACAGCACCGTCCATCTGGAGGCTGTCAGTCGCCTGCTTTATCTGATTGAAGTCGGCGAACCGTTTGGCGTAGTTTGTGGTCCGGACGGCAGCGGTCGGACCCGGATTCTGACTCGACTGCGAGAGGAAATCGAACGAGCCGGAAAGCTCGTTGCCGCGTTGAATGTTTCGGGCCTGGACGAAAATGCTGCAATTGCCGAGCTGACTGCATCTTTGTCATCATCTGCAAGGCGCGGCATGGCTCGCCACGAACTCATTTCACTGCTGCGGGATGAAATGGCCGGACGAATACACTGCGGCGTGCATACGGTCATTCTCATTGATGACCTGCACCGCGCTCAGAGCGACCTGGAATTCTTTCTGCGCGTGATGACAGCCCTGAATGCTGCGGCTTCCAATGCCGGCGGTCAAGGGAAACTGACAGTCATCGTGGCGTCCGACCGACCTCTTTCCACCGGATTGTCGCTGGAATCGCTGTTACAGATTCGCCTGAGTCCCCTGGATTCAGTTGAGTCCTCGGATTTTGTTCGTTCGCTTGCTCGACGTTATAACATTCCAGCGGCCTGCATCGATGACAACGCGGTCCGTTCGATTTACGATTTGAGTCGCGGCAACACCGCACGCATGTCGCGTGTGTGTGAACTGATCTCTGTCCTGCACGAAACGTCACCCGAAATTCAGATCACGTCTGAAATGATCTCCGCAGTCGTGAGTGAGTTGTCGCCGCGCGCGGTGGCGTAAGGGATTCGACTGGGGGGAAGAATGCTGATCATCTGCAATGTTTTTGATCATGACGATGTGCGTCGTTGCTGACGGGCTGGTTTTCGCCCTTTCGCACGCCGAACCTGCGACACGGCGCCAGATTCATTGGTGTTCGTTCATGATCACGATGTGTCTGATGTCGATTTCACTCTTCCTTGTTCCGGCGATGTTCGTTCTGGTGATCCAGCTCATGAATGATCTTCCATAAATCCGGGCGTGGAATCGACTCAGAGATTCAGGCGATCCGGGAAGGCACTGCTGCATCAGGCAGACCTGCAGCATCGGTGGTCGGCGGTGTGTCGGCAGGTCGAGTCTCCCTGGCAACTTCTTCCGCAATGTCGTCATCCAGAATCATGATCTTCTGCCATATCTTGCGACTGATGCCGTTCGTGAGCGTTTCAATATCGTTCACCGCCTGCAACACCACGCTGTCCGACGTGCTTTGAGCGTATAAAGCGGCCAGCTTGCCGATAAGCGACAGCAGCTCGCTGCAGTAATCCAGATAACGCGCCAATTGGAAGGGCGTCAGCGTTCGTTGCGGAGACGACTTTGTGCGCTTGCCACCCGCGGATATCATCTGACTGGGATCTTTGGTGAGCTGGTGCATATCGATGACGTGTGAGACGGCTCGCAATTCATCAATCCCATGCAGGATTTTGGCACGCTTCAACCGCGATTCCAGTGAGAACAGGAAGAACAACGCGGCACCCGTCAGGACCACAGCATTTGTTCCAGCCTCCAGTTCTTCAATACTAAAGCCTTCCATCTGGATTCGTACCCGTCGAATCAAGAACCATGCAAGGCACCCGGCAGCGGCAATCACCAGAATCACGGCCAACCGAATCGCCTTATAAGGCCGTGAAACCCAGGCGATCCGTCCGCAGGTTTCGACGGCAATTGCCGACACCTCTTTGCAGACTCCGTTCAGGCTGGCACCAGGAAATCTTTCTTCGATTCGTTTTGCCAGTGTATCCAGCGTCGAAATGGTTTTTTGCGGGTCGAGTTTTCTGTACATCGGTTCAATTCCTTCTGCCGTGTCGTCCAAATCTTAGTGTTTCTGGTTAGCAAATTCTTTGAATCGAGCGCAGTCCGCAACAAGTGAGCCGTCATTTTTAAACTGCTGCATTCTGATACGCCGCGTCGCAGAATTCCACGCCCGTCAAGTCCGAAGCCACCGATCATCGTGGTACGAAACGAAGAAAGCCACTGCGAGGATCTGTCGGAATAATAAAAAGCAATGGATTCTGCCTGACTATTGAGGCTGGCAAATCTCTTTTCAGGATCTTCCGCGGTACGATGATGTTTGGCACGGGCCTTTACTTTTCGCCGAAGAAAAACAAACGGCGAATGGCGTGCAGCAGTCCTTCGGGCGTGCCGGCTTTGGCCTCATCCTTGAGGGCCTCAAGCGGCGGATGCAGCAACTTGTTGACGATTCGCTGGATCGTTGCTTCGATGGCCTGACGCTGCGGATCGTCGAGTGTCGGGATTTTCCTATAGAGTCGTTCGAGTTCTCCGCGACTGATTTCGTGCCAGTGTTCGCGCAGGCGATGAATCACAGGGCCAGTGGCGCGGTGATAAATTTCCTGCATAAACGTCTGAGTCTGGTTCGCGATGATGCCCATCGCTTTCTGAACTTCATTCTCTCGTGCCTTGCGGTTCCGATTACAGGTTTCTTCCAGCGCATCAATGTCGTAAAGGAATACGTTGTCATCCACAGTCGCTACAGCAGGATCGAAATCCCTTGGTGCCGCAAGATCCAGAATAAACACCGGATGGCAGTTTGAGCGGGCTCGAGCGGCAGCGAAACGCTCTTTGGAGATCAGGATTTCAGAGGCACCGGTGGTGCTGACGATCACGTCCGCTTTGGCAAGCCAGTCGTCCAGCGCCGCGTAATCAACGGCTTCGCCACGAAACTGCGCCGCCAGTCGTTCAGCGCGGTCTCGGTTGCGATTGGCCACAACGATCCTGCACGCACCTTCGGATTGCAGATAGGTCAGCGTTTCTTCCGCCATTTCCCCGGCGCCGATCACCAGCACCGTCTTGTTGTCGAAGCGGCTAAAGATGCTTTTGCCGAAGTCACCGACGGCGACGCTGGCGATGGACACACGCCCGTCGGCAAGCCCTGTTTCTGTGCGGACCTGAGCGGATACCTTGAGTGCATGTTGAAACAGGACGTTGGTGAGCGGACCGCAGGCATCATGTACCTGAGCGATGCGGTAAGCTTCCTTGACCTGGTTCACGATCTGCGGTTCACCCAGGACCATGCTGTCAATACTGCAGGCGACCTGAAACAAATGCGACACGGCATCCACACCGGATTGAGCCAGAACGGAATCGACGAATTCGTCGGTTGGCACATTGTGAAACTGTGAGATAAACCGTGTGATGTCGTCGAAGGAAACGCCGGCGTCGTCCTGTTCGTCAGCGGCGTAGATTTCGACCCGGTTACAGGTGGAAAGCACGACAAGTTCTGAATCCGGATGAACCTCATGCCATTGCTGATACGCGCGCTGAAGCTCTTCCGCGTTTGAAAACGCGAGGCGTTCGCGCAGCTGCACGCCGGCTTTGTGATGATTGCAACTCACGACAAGTACATTCATTGCGGCACGTCCTGTTCGCTCGAAACAGCGTCAACCGGTGCATCGCCGACAACGCCCGTTTTCGAAGCGTGTGAGCCGGAATGAAAGGTACTCAGATTGCCGGAACCTGACAGAATCATTGGCCCCAGTACGGTCGTGAGCAGGAATCCGGCGCTCAGCAGTGACAACTGTGCGACCGCTTTGCCGGTCTGATGAGAACTCGCGAGGACTAGAATGAGCACTACAATCATGGCGACCCAGACGATCACGGTCGTGATAATTGTCGGATCTGTCCAGCTAATGGCATTGCTGCCATCGGTGCCGCGTGACCAGAAGATCAGGATAAAGCCTGTGACGAGACCGATCGTCAGGCACGGGACAGAGAACACAACCATCCAGCGATTGACGGCTGTCAGATGTTCGAGGCTGGGGAGTGTCAGCTTTTGAAGCCAGCCTGATCGACTTCGCAGGCGATGATGATGCAGCAGGTACATGAGTCCGGAGATCGCCGCTCCTACAACGGCCGCGATTCCCAGTACAAGAGACGAGGCGTGGAACATTCCAAGTCGCCGTACAGCCAGTTGGTCCAGGTTTCCGGTTGCCTGGCGGCTGACAAAGATCGCGACGGTCACCAGCAGCAGGATGGCCGGCAGCATGAATAATCCGTGTGCCAGTTGCTGATGCGTGATCAGCAGCACCAGGTAGAGAAATGCACCGATCCACGCCAGAACCAGCAGCCAATCCTGCTGACTGCTGAGCAGCGGCGGCAATCCGGCAGTCTGGCTGCGTGTGATCAGATATGCTGTATGAGCCAGAAAACCAGCGAGGGTAAATGCGAGTACAACAACGCGAGCCAGGGAAGATTGTCGGCGCAGGACAAGCCATGTTTCGCCGATCAGGGAGACAGCGTAACTCATCAAAAAGCAGTAAATTTGAACCTGTGCGAGAAAACCCATAAGTGACTTACCACGTTTTTCCGCACCCGGACAAGACGTTGAGTGTGCCAAATGACGATACCCAGACCAAAACGGCCCGAACGTTCACCCAGAGAGTCAAAAATCTCTTCAATCAACCACGATCTCACAACGAACTGAACTCGTACGATAACGGCGCCGGTGTTGATCTTCTACCCGATTGCCGGGGAAGTCGGGGCATTCAAGTTAGGAAACTCAACTCAAATGCCAGAGATTGCGGAAAACTGAGCCTTGTGCCGCAGATATTCATATTCACGGGTTGAAATGATTCGCAACGCATGGGACTTTTTGATAATTTTGACGATTAATGTTGTAGATTCGGCTTGGTTTCGTCTGTTGATTTGAGAATCCGGATGTTTGCTGCAAGTTCTCACTCTAACGCATGTGACGGGTGAGTAGGCGGGGCGAGATGCAGTCGCACGATGCGGCAAGTTCTTTCGCGATTTGGGGAAGATTGACTCGATTCCGCGTCGAAGAAGAATTGAGGTAACTCTCAAGGCGGCAGTTCTTTTTCCGCTTTCCCAAGCAATTGGAAGCCCGCCCTGGCAACAGATGCGGACAATGTTTTTGACCAGAACGAAGAGGAATTCCGAGATGTCCGTGAGCGATCTCCTGAAATCTTTCAGCCGCGTTACCCGCGAAAAGAATCGCAGAAGACCTTCCGGTCATGTTGCGATGTTCACTGAACAATTTGAAACACGTTCGCTGTTGAGCTCGGTCACGATCTTTGGCAGCGAACTGGCACCACCTCCGATTGGTGGATCGACGGGAGGCGGGACGGGAGGCAATACGCTGCCGCTTACAAATCTGCCGCTGCTGAACAGTCGGCCCGGTGCTCCTGTCTCCGTGATCCTGAAAATGGACGGCTATACAGACAATGATCCCGGTTGGATTGGCTTCCGTAACAGGGGTACTGGTCCGATCGTCACGCCGGCATTCGATCTTGATGGCGACGCCTTAACTTTCAATGCTGAAGAACTTCGCCAGATCGAAGAAATCTGGTATCGCGTCGCGGAGGATTTTTCCCCGTTCAACATCAACGTAACAACCATTGCCCCGCCCACCCTGAATGACTTCGAACATGTGATGGTAGTCATCGGTGGGAGCAACGATTGGGCACCGGCTGCCGGTGGATGGGGTGCTATCGACGGATTCTCGACAGGTAGTGCAAACACGAATTATATATTCAGTGGACTGTTCTTCAACCCTCATCAGATTGCATCGGCCGCCTCCCATGAAACCGGCCACACATTTGGCCTTCAGCACCAGAGCTTGTATGACGCTAACGGCAATAAAACTGCCGAGTACGATCCGGGCGATGCAGCGTCGGGTCCGATCATGGGTGTCGGCTACGGCACGATTCGCGATACTTGGAGGATTGGAACAAGCAGTACCTCTGCGACGTCAATTCAGGATGATCTGGCTTACCTGACCCGATCCGCAAATCGGACGGTTCAATATCGCACGGATGATTTCGGCAATACGATTCCCACGGCCTTCCAGGGCCTGTCATCTGGTTCGACGCTTTCCGTTAATGGAGTGCTGGAGCGAAACGACGATGTCGATATGTTCGAATTTGAGACAAATACGGGGACAATCAGTTTTTCGGTCGATGGGCTCAATCTGAGAACACTCTACAAGGACCCGGCGCTGACCTTCGGCACTAACCTGGATCTTGCGCTGAGTTTGTACGATTCTTCAGGTGTGCTTATAACTCAGATTTCTCCCACCACATCACTGTCTGCCACGTTCTCAGTGGCTGTGGGTGTGGGCAGTTACTACGTTGCCGTTTCGAACAATGGGGAGTACGGTGCGATCGGCCAGTACACACTCACCGGCAATGTGCTTCCGCTGCCATCAACACCGACGATGATCGGCCCTGTGGGAACGCTGACCCAAGCCGTGCCATTCTTTGAATGGACGATCGGGGCAAACGCTGATTACTATCAACTTCAGGTCGATAACCTGACACTGAATCGGACCGGCTACTACACCCGCGATGTCACCACCACCAGTCACATGGCAGAAAATCAATTCCAGGAAGGGGATTATCGAGCTCGTGTTCGTACGATTGCTGACGACGGCACATTCTCTGCCTGGAGTAATTACATCGCCTTTTCAATTGATATTCCGGTCCCTGCCGCGCCACGTCTTATTCGGCCTGTTGGCGATATTACGGAGTCCTTTCCGACCTTTGAATGGATCGGTGATGCGAACTCCAGCAACTTCACTCTTTGGGTCAACAACGCAACAACGCAGACGAGGATCATCTATCGAACGGCGTATGCCGGGACTGTATACGTTCACTTCGATCCATTGCCGGACGGTGTGTATCGAGCCTGGGTAAAAGCGACTAACGCAGTCGGCGAATCCGGTGCCTGGAGCGAGTTCGTTGAGTTCACGATCGATTCACCCATTCCGAATGCCCCTAAAATCACGGCTCCAATTGCGGTCACAACGAGCGTAAATCCTCGCATCGTCTGGACTGCCGTCGAAGGTGCCGCCAGGTATGATCTTTGGGTTAATAATCTGACGACTGGCAAGGGGCAGTACATTCGCCAGGCAAATATTTCCCGCCTGACGCCATATTATGATCCGGCAGCGTTGCCACAGGGATCGTACACTGCGTGGGTGAGGGCGGCAAATGGCAACAATGAATTCAGTGCATGGAGTACACCGTACACATTCACCGTCGACGTTATGCCACCTGGTACTCCAAGAATCCTGGGGCCGACCGGTCCCATCGTCAACCTGACAATTACCACAGCCAATCCGACCTTCACATGGACAGCGGTTGAGCGGGCGGTTAAGTACGACCTATGGGTCAATAATCTCACGACTGGCCAGTTCCAGATCATTCGTCAGCAGAATCTCACTGAGACACAGTATGTTGCGCTGGACAATCTGCCGCAGGGCAATTATCGCGCCTGGGTCCGAGGGATCAACAGTGCAAATGAAGTCGGCGAATGGAGTACCGTCTACGTCTTTTCAATCGACGAGCCAACACCGCTTATTCCCGTCATCACAGCGCCAGTTCCGAATGCCGCCGGTTCCGTGGAAAACCCGAACCCGACGTTCTTATGGACTACTGAATTTGATGCACCGTTGTATGAGTTTCGACTCGACGATGTCACACTGAACAGAACCAATGTCATCCGTGTGAACAATCTGAAGACAAAGTCGTACACGATTCCAAACAATCTGCGTCTGGCCGAACACACTTATGTGGCCATGGTTCGAGGCGTAAATGCCTCTGGCGAAATGAGCGACTGGAGTGCTCCTTATCGCGTGCGCATCGACGTTCCGAATCCCACGACGCCAAGTATCATTGGCCCGTCAGGGACTTCAAGAGATACCACGCCGACCTTCCAGTGGAATCATGACAGGGCGTCCTTTCGGTATGAAATCCTGGTACGCGATCTGGAACGAGGTGAATCGATCGTGCTGCAGGTGAGGACTCTCGCACTGAATCCAACTGGCAAGATCGCGTTCTACACCCTGCCGGACAATCAGGCATTCAAGCCAAGCACCTATCGATTCTGGATTCGAGCATTCAGTTCCATCGGGACCGCCAGCAGTTGGAGTGATTCACAAAGCTTCGTGATTTCCGCGTCACTCGATTTGAAAACTTTGAAACTTGTCGATCCAGCGAAGCTTGAGGCTGCAGAAGAGCACTACGCTGCCACCGAGTTTGCTGTCGAGCCTGCATCTGACGCATGGGAAGCGGGCACCAAAGAAACTTCGTCTTCCACTCGGTGGTGGCCGAAGGAGTTTCGACCGTCACGTTGCCGGTGGCTGCAATTGAAGAGTTCATGGAATCGCTGGCCGATCCTTCAAGTGCGGCGTCAGTGATGCTGTCCGGGAGTCTGTTCAGCGACTCAGCAGTTGAGTCACGTACCAGCAAGACGTCCACTGTCGCGGCTTCAGTGCTTGCACTGGCCATGATGCCCGTTCGCAGGAAACGCCGCGAAGAGTAGCTGCACGCCTGATAATCCAACGATGCGATAAGTCCCAGATGACCTATGGGACTTATTGTTTCACTGTCTTTCACCGCTTACGCTCACGGCAGCAATTCCGGAATCGGTTCGCCTGACACGACTGATCGCGTCCTGGTTGCAGGATGCCCGACTGTGTACCGACCTGTCAATACGCCGTACGCCAGCCGCCTCGGTTCAGTGGATCAACAGCTCGTTCATCGCGTGCGCCGATTCTGCACGCATGTTGTCGTGGCGAAACAGGGAAGACCACGCTGCATTGAATGCCTGCGGAGTTCGCGTCACACTAACCAGTGAGCCAGTACGAACCTGCTATAATCCAGCGAAGTACCCGTTATGCGAATGCCGACAGCGATAATCCGATTGTGTCTATTCCTGCTGCTGAGCGTAGTGCTGCCATCGGCGGCATCTGCGCAGCCGAATCCGACAGCGACGGATTTTGCACATGATATCGTTCCAATTTTGCAGAAGCATTGCGTCGGCTGTCACGGAGGCCGGGAGGCAAAGGGCAGCTTTTCGATGAACACTCGGGAATTGCTGGTGGATTCCGATCATGTGCGGCCCGGCAAACCGGGCGAATCTCATCTGATCGAATTGATTCTCGAGACGGACAAAGAGATTCAGATGCCTCCTGCGGACAAAGAGCGTTTGAATGAGGCCGAAGTCGCGGCATTGAAAAAATGGATTGCAGAGGGTGTGCCGTGGGACGATGGATTTTCTTTCGCTCCGGTCGCGTGGGAACCCCCGCTGAAACCGCGACGTCCGGAGCTTCCTCCGATTGTTGACGGACGCGAAAACCCAGTCGATCGGATTCTGGATGCGGACCTGGCGGCTCATCATGTGGCGAGACCAGCACCCATCGAAGATGCGGTCTTCCTGCGGCGTGTGAGTCTGGATCTGATTGGACTCCTGCCGGAGCCTGACATGCTTGCCGGGTTTCTGGCAGACACCGCTGCGGATAAGCGAAAAAAAATCGTCCGACAATTGCTCGACGATCGAATCTCCTGGGCCGACCACTGGCTGACATTTTTCAATGATCTGCTGCGGAATGATTACAGCGGCACGGGATTTATCACAGGCGGCCGACAGCAGGTCAGCAGTTGGCTTTACGCAGCCCTGTTGACAAATCAGCCTTTCGATCAGTTTGCACGGGAGCTGATCGCACCGCCAACATCAGCGAGTCAGGGATACATTGACGGGATTCGGTGGCGGGGTGAAGTCAGCGCGGGTCAGACGGTAGAGATTCAGTTCGCACAGAGCGTGTCGCAATCGTTCCTTGGGATCAATATGAAATGTGCCTCGTGCCATGACAGTTTCATTGATCGCTGGAAACTGGACGAAGCGTATGGGCTGGCAGCGATTTATGCGTCGGAGCCCATGGAGATACATCGTTGTGATAAACCGATCGGTCGGAAGTCGGAAGCGAAGTGGCTGTTCCCGGAACTTGGTACGATCGATCCGGTAGCGCCGAAGGAAGTGCGACTGCGGCAGCTTGCGGCTCTGATGACGCATCCAGACAACGGACGCTTTACGCGAACAATCGTCAATCGCCTGTGGTATAAGCTGATGGGACGCGGCATCGTACACCCGCTGGATGCAATGCAGTCGAAGCCCTGGAACGAAGATCTGCTCGATGCACTTGCCATGCATTTGCAGGACAATAAGTACGACCTGAAAGCCGTCCTGTATCTGATTGCCACCTCGGAAGCGTATCAGTCAGCAAGCGTTGTGCGCGAAAAGGCAACTGAAAGCGCAACATCGGGATTCATTTATCGTGGTCCGATTGCACGTCGCATGACGGCGGAACAGTTTCTGGACGCGGTGTGGCAGATCACGGAATCAGCACCGGCAGCATTTGACGCGCCAGTGTTCCGGGCGATCGTGGACGAAGGCAAACTGAAGAGTTTCGATCTGGCGGGATCCTGGATCTGGGGTGACTCCGCTGCGAATGGGAACGTGCCGGCGGCAGGCGAGACAATTAGTCTGCGGAAGACATTCACGCTGCCTGACGATGTTGCATCCGGCGGGGGTGTGATTACCTGTGACAACAGTTTTGTTTTATACGTCAATGGCCGCAAATTTGAGAGTGGTGATGAGTGGTCGAAACCACACGCGATTGGCCTCAAGGGACTGCTCAAAAGAGGCAAGAACGAAATCGTGGTCGTCGCAACGAATGCGGGGAATGGTCCCAATGCTGCGGCCCTGTTTTTTGAAGCACGGATCAGACTGGCCAGTGACGAAGAACGGACACTGGCCACCGATGCGACATGGGAGTGGAATCCAAACGCTCCAAAACCCAAAGAAGGAAGACTGGGAGGAATCAAAGGCGACTGGAAACCGGCAGTGATCGTGCCGGCAATTGAGGCATGGAAGGCGACAATCGAAGGAAGCGGCAAATATCTGCTTCTGCAATCCATCAATGGTGATCTTCGAATGACCCGAACATCTCTGTTGAAGAGCGACTTCCTGATGCGATCATTGGGCAGACCGATGCGCGAACAAATCGTGTCGATGAGACCGTCCGAACTGACAACGCTGGAAGCGGTCGATCTGACGAATGGATCGACACTTGCCAACTATCTGACTCTGGGAGCCACGCGACTCGCTGATCGATGGGGCGACGACAGATCCGGCCTGATCGACTATCTCAATCAATTCGCATTTTCCCGAATGCCGACTACAGACGAACGAATTGTCCTGGAAGGTTTTCTTAGTCCTGCACCGACTGCGCAGGAAATCGAAGACGTGCTCTGGGCCATTTTCATGATGCCTGAATTCATGTTGGTGCGATGATGTTTCAGGCTATACTGATCAGCGCACGGCGAGCGGAGGGGCGTCAAACCTCTGGTACGAGGATAGATAACCGAGGGTGGATTCTATTCAGATGTGTGTTGACAGGAATGCGTGTCGCGGCGCGACGTCGCCTACGTAGTTCAGTCGCTCCGCCGACTGAGATTCACCAGAATGAACGTGCCGTTACGGTCAGGAAAGCATTAAATCATGTCATTCGAAATCGATCCGAAGGCTCCGAAACACATTGTCCGTCGCGATTTTTTGCGACGACTTTCTGCGGCCTCTGCAGCAGCCCTGGCCTGTTCCGCTCCCCGTGCTTTGAGTGCGGAGCAGCATGTGCCGGTCGCACAACCAATATCCACGATGCCTGCATTCTGATTTGATGGGCGGCGGGATGGCCGCACCGGATACGTTTGATCCGAAACGCTACGAGCCTTTTCGGCGTGGTTTGCCAGTCAAGGATATGCTGAGCACCTTTCCGGCGATTGATACGTCCGTAAATGGGCTGAAGATCTGTCGCGGGCTTCCGCAGATCGCGGAGGTTATGGATCGGGCCACGCTCATTCGTTCAGCTGTGCAGCCGGACCTTGGCAGCATTCTGCATTCGCGGCATCAGTATCACTGGCACACCGGTTATGTTCCGCCACAAACTGTCGCGTGTCCCCATTTGGGCGCATGGATTGCAAAGGTGCTTGGGCCACTCAATCCCGTGATTCCGGCGTTCATCAACATCGGGCAACGGCTGGAAGGTGTTGGCGAAAGCGAAGAATTGAAAGCGTTTACCACGGCCGGGTTCTTTGGCACCGAGTTCGGCCCCATGAACCTGCCGTTTCCCGCCGATGCGGCCCAGTCCGTGCGTCCACCGGGATCGATGACCAGCGGACGATTCGTCAGTCGCAATAAGCTGTTTCAGAAACTCGTCGCACAAAATCCTCAACGCCAATTCTTGAGTGACTATCAGCAGGAATCGATGCTGCGGTCATTCGACAACGCGCATCGCCTGCTGAGTTCCGGGCATCGGGAAGGATTCGATATCAGTCTTGAGCCGGAATCGAGTCGAACTCCGTATGGTGAAAGTCGTTTCGGGCAGGGCTGTCTGTTGGCGAGACGCCTTGTCGAATCCGGAGCGAGATTTGTGGAGGTCACGACGGAGTATGTTCCGTTCCTGCACTGGGATACTCATTCCAACGGACACGAGACACTGGAACGCATGCACGAAGAAATGGATTTGCCGATCGCCCGGTTGATTCGCGATCTCGAACAGCGCGGAATGCTGGAACGAACTCTCGTAGTCATCGCTTCTGAATTCAGTCGTGATGCACTGATCGAAGGCGTGCCCGGTTCGACTGCGACTGATCAGGCAACGGACCGCGTGGATCTGATCACGGAGATCAAGCATTACGGGCTTCATCGTCACTTCACTGGTGGAACCAGCGTCGTGATGTTTGGCGGCGGCATGAAGGCGGTTTCCGTGGGCCGGACTGCCGACGAACGACCGTTGATCGCGGTCGAAAACCCGGTTTCGATAGCCGACCTGCATGCCACTATCATGACCGCGATGGGCATCAGTCCTCAAACGGGTTTCGACATCGAAGGCCGACCGTTCTACGTAACACAGGACGGACAAGGGAAAGCCGTACAGGAATTGTTTACGTGAAGGATCTGTCTGTAACTGTGATTCCCGTACCCTGGACATTCATGTCCGAGGCATTGAACGGGAGCATCCGGAATCGCCGGACTCCTGCAGCGACAGGAATACCGGTTCGATCGTCCATTATGGACAAACGACGGACATGAATGTCCATCCTGCCGCGAACGTTCTCTGTCGGCTACTTCTTTCGGTTCCGACCGGATCTTGCGGGTACCCACGTATTCGCACTTGTGACCTTGATTTCGTGAGCTTCCTTTGCGGAAATCGGCTGGTTGGTACCGACCATTGAAGACGACCGCGACTGACCAGCGACGCGCGGCTCATAATCGGCCGCTCCGTCATCGCGACGATTGCGGGCTGACGAAAACAGAAACCCCAGGTTGGTATTCGGCATCTTTCCGAAGCGCTGCAGCACAATCAGAGTCAGGAACACCGAAACAACGCCGCCCAGTCCCCAGGCAGTTATGGCAAAAGACGCCGGTGACATGGCCGACACCAGAAAGAGGCAGCATCCAGACCCCAGTGCCAGAATAAAGACGGACGCCAACAGGCTTCCAGAGTCGTTCCGATTATGGTGAAATCGCTTGGGCATTTGCTGTCTCTCCAGACGGCGTTTGAACCCTGTGCAAACTTCGCGGATCCCGCATTCTTTGTCGGAGGGTTCTCAATTCTTTCCAGCTCAATTCTAGCGAATCGCTCCGAAAGCGACAGAGCAGCCGGGACCGGGAATTTGTCTGAAGATTTTCCGTCGATTGCTTTGTTACTCCGTCTGCCGCACGCGGCGCATGATTGCTTCCATGTCAATCAGCGTCTGTTCCTGGTTGCCTAGCGCAGAAAACTGACTCCTCGCAAGCTGCTGGGCCATCCACTGACGTTCATTGGATGTCTTGGTATACAACAATGTGGCACAGATCGCCGCGATCGTATTGCGTTCCTCCGGAAAACGCTGAAACATTGACTCATCGACCACTCTGCGCACGGTGACCAGTTGGCCTGGATCGACGGTGTTCTCTGTAACAATTGGTGTTGCGGCGGCATTGCCATCAGCATCGACCTCCTGCATTTTGGTGTCTGTCGATTCGTTCCTGTACCGCAGTTCGTCCAGCACATTTCGCCAGGATTCTGACGTGACGTCAGCGACATTGACTCCCCGGTCCTGGTAATCCTGAAACGTCATAATCTGATTCATGAAGGGTTTGAGTCTGGTGTGCATATCTTTGGTAACGGATGGTGATCGAATCACCCCCGCGATTCGGCGATTGCCTTCCACCCAGTTCGGCTGTTTTTCTATCACACGCTGCAGCGTGTCGGCTTCGATGGCATCGCACGGTTGAGTAACGATTGCCGCTGGAATTTGCGACGATCCTGTGCCGGATGAATGCGTCCCGGATCGCATCGCCGGAACCCAGATTCCCCGGAGATTCTACAAACATGACCAAGTCACCGATTTCCGGGGTAAACGACGTGGGCTTTTTCATCTGTGACCAGGTCGGATTACTGAAACTGACTTCCATCACACCTAGCGGAGAAAAATGATTGTCACGGTTTCGAATCGCGGCGACCGTAGATTCTCTGGGACGCCGGTATAGGTCATTCACATCTGTTGGACGGCTTTTTGACCTGAAGGGTTCACCTTCTGCCGCAGCGCGAAGCGTATGGACTTCGCCCAGATCAATCAGCGGAACGCCATCGACGACCTGTTCAACCGTCCCGATAAACCACACCAGTCCCTCAGGCTCTTCGATGTCGTCAGGCGGCGCGGCTTGCAGGCAATTTGCCGTCCAGAGCATTGCGACGCCGGCAATCAAACCGCAACTTCCAAGAACGGCCTTACGTCGGGAAAGGAGTGTCATCGAATATCAACCTGAAAAGTGCGGACTTTGGCACCGGTGGCTTGCTATTGAACGATTCAACCAATGATCTGCGCAGTCTACCAGCATTTCACCTCGGACTGCAAAAAGAATCCTCGACACGAAACAAGCCTCGGGTTCTGCCAATTCGGTCACAACGGTTTAATCTGCATCTTCCGATCATTTGGTCAACAGTTGCCGCACTCGAGAGTACTTGTTCGAACTCGAACCGGTCGGTCGCCAATTGCGGGGCTGCACAGCGCTCAATGCCTTCCCGGCAATCCGAGCATAAAGCTTCCCAGCAACATATAGATATCGATCAGAGCCCGGTCCATCATTTCCTCTCCTGCACCCAGACTCACTCAACTCACAGCCGGATCCGCGCCGTAACCAGCCTCGGCTGCGGCTTCGAATGTGGGGAAATACATGTGATGGCCATTGCAGTAGCCAAAGAACAGGGTTTCCGCTGCCCGCGATCGCTGTTTGAGTCGCATGCCGTGGTCACAAAAGAATTCCCCGGAACCTCCGACGAGAGCCAGCTCCTGATTGATCAAAATCGTCGTCATTCGAGGGCGAATGGTGTTTGTCAGCAAGTCCTCGGACATTGATGCAGTCGCGAGTTCGGGGAAAAAGGCCGTGCTGAACATCAATTGCGTCACAGGGTTTCCGAATGGCAAGCGGGATGTGAACTCAAACGTTTCTTCCTTCCCCTTGAGTCGCGGTCGTTCAGGGGGTTTTCAGTTCGATACTTGCCGCAACTTTTGTCACCTGCAAATGCAGGATGTCGGCTGCCGCCCTTTTCGCTGTCATACTTTTCCATGATCGGTGACAGATCCAGCTGCTCCGACATATCCCTGAGGAAGTAAACCAAATGGTCAACGCAATCAATGCGGCGAATTGAATGTCCTGACGCACTGACGGTTTTTCCAATAAATCAGCTATTTGCGCGTCACAACCAAACTCGTGCGGCGTTTGAGATCATAGAGCGTCGCGATGCTGCTGGACTCAGCGGCGATTGTGACGATGTTTCGAGAATTCCATTGTTTAATCTTCAGGAGATCCTTTCATGCTTTTCGCTCTCAATATTCCGCCCAAACAACAGCATTTGAACGCACCACAGGATAAATGTGCAGCGACGACAACAAATGTCACCGCCGAAGAGCAACGCGACAGCGTTCTGGGACGGCGTGGATTTATCCGCGGCACCAGTGCTTTGCTCGGCAGTGCGGCGGTTGGTGCGGCTGTGATCTTAGGATCTTCTGACGAAGTGAATGCCCAGACCGGGCCCTCTCCTGGTGCAGGGCTGTTGCAGCAATTGAAGTTGGTGCAGCGCCACGAAAACGCACATGTAAGGTACATCAAGGGACTGCTGGGTTCAGCCGCTCGTCCGAAGCCAACGTTCAGGAACCTGTTGCAACCGAATCTCACTGCGTTTCTGAACACGTCGCGGGCTCTGGAAAACACAGGGGTCGGTGCGTATCTCGGTGCAGCTCCGGCGATTCTGAGTCCTGCGTACCTGGCAGCGGCAGGTTCCATTGCGTTGATCGAGGGACGCCATGCCGGTTACTTCAATGTATTGCAGTCACGTCCCATGACAGAAAATCTGTTCGGACAGGAGCTGGACTTTGAGCGCGCACTCACGGTCTCGGAAGTTGTTACAAGTGCCAGTCCATTTATAGCCAGTCTCAATGGTGGTCCGGCCTTGACATTCTCATCGACACGATCTGCGTCGAATGACATCGCAATTCTGAATTTCGCTCTGGCGCTCGAATACCTTGAAGCGGAATATTACAACATCAACGTTCCACTGTACGTTCGATGAACAAAAAACCGCACTCAGAGTGATGGCTGAGGCGTCACGTCGGTTGTTGCGGTGAGCTTCCAAATCAGGTCGACGACAATATGCGGCAGTCCGGGGATTTATTGATCAGCACTAAGGCTCTCGCGATCGATTCTTCGGCGTTCCGATTTATAAATCATCGATGTCGTGAAAGTACAGACGTCATTTCTGCAACCTCGATGTTCAAACTCGCGCCGAACGCGGCGTCCAGGTGGCAATTACCAGGACGCACCTTCTGGCGCGAGTCTCTCTTTTTTTGTGAAAGTATTCCGCGATGTGGAAACATTGGTTCGATCATGGCCGTCAAGTTATAAATTCACGGCGCAGCAAATCGCGCGACAATCGGCGAAGTCTGCGTGGTGTGAGCGCGAATCATTCGGCCGAGGTTCTCGAAACGAGAGCCCTGCTGACCCTCTTCGTCGTGGATGCACCGACAGACGATGCTAATGACCTGGCAGGCGTGGCTGACGGCCAGTTGAGTCTGCGCGAGGCGATTTTCGCGAGCAACACGAATGCAGTCTTCGGAGACGCTGCAGCGGGAAGCCCGGATGGCGACGTGATTGTCTTTGCAAATGCACTGAGTGGTATGACAATCAGTGTCTCCCAAGGGCAGTTTACGATCGGGGACGACATTCAAATCAATGGCTCGGGGCTCAATGCGCCTTTGACACTGGACTCTGGTGGACTGAGTCGGTTGTTTTTGATCGAGACGTCCGCCAGTGCTGGCGCAGTGAGTGCAGTAACGCTTGCAGGACTCACGTTGGCGAATGGCGACACTTCAGGCAGCGTCGGTGATGACGGCGGAGCGATTTCCATATCCAATGATGAACAAGTCACATTGACAAGTGTGACGATTCGAGACAATACAGCGGATGGTCGAGGCGGCGCGATCTTCAATGGAACTGGAACGTTGACGATCCGGAACGGTACTGTCATTGAAGGAAACACGGCAGCAGGTGCAGCGGCCGACGATGGTGGCGGAGGAATTTTCAATAACGGCGGAACACTGGTCATTGACGGATCAGCAGGATTTGTCTCGATATCAAATAATGTGGCCACGGGGGCGTCTGGCAGCGGCGGCGGAATTTTCAGCACGGCGGGCAGTGTGACGATCTCCGACACGACGATTGATTTCAATTCGGCGAATCGGGCTGGGGGCGGAATCGAGATCGTGACGGGCACGATGCTTCTGAACAACGTCAATCTGATCGGCAACGACGCGAACGGCACGGCAGGGACAGCTAATCCTGGCAATGGCGGCGGACTGCATGTGAGCGGCATAGCGAACGTGACAATCGACAGTGGCAGTGTGTTCGGAAATGCAGCAGCGCGGGAAGGCGGTGGTTTGTGGAATCAGGCGGGTGCCACACTGACGATCAGGAACGGCACGTTAATTCAGTCCAACGACGCACTTGGTGCAGCAGCGGACGACGGCGGTGGTGGAATCTTCAACAATGGCGGGATCCTGAAGATCGATGGTACATTGGCGGCAGTTGAAATCGCCAGTAATCGAGCGACCGGACTTCTTGGCAGTGGCGGCGGGATTTTCAACCTCACCGGCGGTGTCGTCACGATCAATGATACGACGATCCATGACAACGAAGCCAAACGTCGAGGCGGCGGATTGAAGAAGCAGCGAATGTCAGCGGAGTCACCGGATTGACGCTGACCAAAGTTACGCTGGCCAGTAACTTTGCACTCGGCACAGACCCAACAGCACCCGGTAACGGCGGCGGACTGCACGTAACTGGCGCTGGACGGACACAGATCGTCAACTCAACGGTGAGTGGCAATTTCGCCGATCTGGAAGGTGGTGGACTGTGGAATTCTTCGACCGGGACACTCATCGTGCGTAACAGCACGATCACAGGGAATTCTGCGGGTGGTGCGAGTAGTGGAGGTGGAATTAAGAGTACGGGCGGTCCAACGACACTGACGAACACGATTGTTGCTGGCAATGTATCCGGTCCCGGCAATCAGGCAAATGATCTCAGTGGTTCGATGTTCACCGGAAGTGCAGCCAACCTTATCGGTGATGCCGGATCAAGCGGTGGACTTACGAATGGAGTCAACGGAAATCTGGTCGGGATCGCCGGTGTTGGGACTCGTCCGATCGCCCAGATTCTGAACCCGGTCCTTGCCAACAATGGCGGCATGGTCACAACGCATATACTTGTGGCGGGAAGCCTGGCGATCAATGCCGGAATGGACCTCACATCCCTGGGAGTTACGACCGATCAACGCGGCGTATCGCGACCAAAGGGCGGGAGCTTTGACATTGGGGCGGTGGAAGTTGAGGTCGCGATAACCACAGGGATCACCGGTCGCAAGTGGCTCGATCTGAACGCTGACGGCGTTCGATTGCCGAAAGCACTGGTCGACCTGGGTTTCTTTGCCCAAAACGGAAAATTCTATTTCAACATCTACGGAGGGCAGGAAAAATGGGTGCGAGCAGCAAATCTTGATTGGTACTTCATTAAGCCAGATGGTGTGCTGACAAAATGGAATAACACCCCGTTTCAATTGACTGGTACCGTCGTCGCCCAGCTTCCGACACGATTCTACATCGACGAATACCTGCTGGTGGAAACGACTAACGAACCATTCTTGAATGGCTGGACATTTGAATTGCTTGATGCCAACGGCAATGTTGTGTCCACAGCCGTCACTGCAGACATCGATCTCAACAGGAACGATTCAATCGATCCTGAAACTGAACGCGGCGTTTACCAATTCACAGTCCTTGTCTCCGGCACCTATTCTGTTCGCGAAATTCAGCAGAATGGATATTCGCAAAGTGCGGGACCTTCATCTGTTGATGCTCAGGTCGCGTATGATCTTGATCAATCACTGAACCTCGTTTACACCGGCGACTACTTCACCAACTACGGCGGTCGCGGAGAAAACTGGCTGCGGAAGACCAGTGGGTGGATCTATATTTTGCCCGACGGGTCTGTCTATAGCTGGGATGGCGTCAGTGGAGGAACGCGTGGACTGGTGAACGGTACGCTCATTAGAAAGCTGGATCCTTCGTTCCATACGAACCCGCAACTTCTGTCCAACGCAGTGAATCCAAAGGTCGCATTCGTTGCTGGCTCGGTCGCGACAGGTCCACAGTTCGGCAACTACGTTCCAACAACAATTTCCGGTCGTGTCTTTGAGGATACAAATCAGGACGGAGTACGAGGCGCATCGGAACTGTACCGCAACAATCGCAGCGTTCAGCTGATCGATCGCGACGGAAACGTTGTCAGTCAGGTCATCACTCGGGATGTGGATTCCGATGGGACTCCCGGAATCAATCCGAATACCGAAAGTGGCATTTACCAATTCATAAATGTTGTTCCCGGGAGTTATACGGTGCGGCAGATACTGGAGAACAGGGAAATCCAGACTGCGCCATACTCAAGCCAATATGCTCCACTAGCGTACCGCGTAGATCAAGAGCTCGACCTTAACTTTACTGGTGAATATTTCGAAACATTTGGAACCAATCAGGAGCGTTTCCTCTATTCCAGATCTTTGAATGGTTGGGTTTATATCACAAAAAGCGGTGATCTATTCAGGTGGAACCCAACCAGCGGGCCGGCACCTAAGCCATTAACCGGCACTTTGATCGCTCGGTTTGATGCCACCTACTACGATGATCCAACACGGCTTTACAACGCCCCGGCGACGAGCATCCGCCTGTCCAGTGGCGAGGTCCAGGCCAGCTATGACCTCGGATACTTTGACATTGATGCCGCGTTCAGTGGTTCCGGACTGTTTGGATAGGCTATTGACAATACTTCAACAATCCCAGGGCGACAAGTTCTTCATCAATAGATTGGGGACGGCGACCCTTCAGCGTAGTGGCGACTTCCGCTCGCAGCAAAGTTGCGGAGACTTTCCTGGCCCGGCGGAGATTCCGGCGGACCCACGCTTCGATCACTGAATGCAAAGGAAGAGCTGCCGACAAAACTATGCCTCTTCCGGCGCTTTATCTGCAATGGAATGGGTGACCGCGTACGTTGCAGGGATTGGAAACGCACCGGGAGGCGATCGCCAGTTTCGGTCGAGGTATGAAGGCGATACAAGCGATTTCGCTCCCGTTGCCCGGAGGCAAATATCGATTTCTGCCTCGCTCGCCTATTGGCACAGTTCGCATGTTGGAATGCAATTCGATCGTCACCAAATCTCAGGATGATGTATTCGAACGACTCCTTTATTTCATCGCCGTCTCGGGCAGCAGGATCGCCCTCAATTGTGCGGCAAGCTCTCTTGATGGCTTATAGGAATAGCCTGCGTCGAACTACATTTCCTCATCCGTAAATATGGGAACAGCACGTTTGTCGCCTCCAAATCCAGCAAGTTTGAGGTCACCAGTCGGGGTGTCGAAATTTCGTGATACAAGTCCCCGAACTCGTCGCATGCGATTTTTGCGT
>JBBJME010000084.1:0-26159 GCA_037719765.1 Planctomycetaceae bacterium | reverse complement strand
GTTGCGACGGGCGGAAGCTGGCGCACTGTCGGACGAGATCCGTGTGGTTTATGTTTCGCCGCTGCGTGCCTTGTCGAATGACATGCACCGCAATTTACAACAGCCGCTGGATGAGATTCTCGCACTCGCTGCAGAATCCGGCCTGAAGATTCCACCAATTCGAGTGGGATTGCGGACGGGTGACACCCCAGCCGCGAAACGGGCGGCGATTGTCAAACGCCCTCCGCATATTCTGGTGACCACGCCGGAATCTTTGTACCTGATGCTGACGAGCACGCGCAGCCGTGACGTGCTCAGGACCGTCGAAACGGTCATCGTTGATGAGATCCATGCGTTGGTTCGCGACAAACGAGGATCGCATCTGGCGCTGTCACTTGAACGTCTGGCGGAAATCTGCCCGTCCAGGCTGCAGCGAATCGGATTGTCGGCGACTCAGCGTCCGATTGATCAGATCGCGCAGTTTCTGGTGGGCGTGCCGGAAGATCGGTCGTCTGCCGCAATGCCGGTGATCATTGACATAGGCCATCAGCGGCAACTGGATCTTGGCATCGAAACACCGTCGAGCGACCTTGGTGCTGTCTGCATGCACGAACAATGGGCGGAAATCAACACGCGCATTGTGGAACTCATCAACACGCATCGAGCCACGCTCATCTTTGTGAACACACGGCGGCTGGCGGAGCGATTGACTCATCAGCTCAGCGAAATCCTGGGTGAGGACGCCATTAGCAGTCATCACGGTTCATTGGCATACAAGCATCGACAGGACACTGAGCAGCGATTGAAGTCAGGGCAACTGAAAGCCGTAGTTGCCACCGCGTCACTCGAAATGGGGATCGACATCGGATACATCGATCTCGTGCTGCAGATCGGTTCGCCGCGCAATATCTCGACATTTCTGCAACGGATTGGACGTTCAGGCCATGCCCTCGGACTGACACCCAAAGGCAGGCTGTTCGCATTGACTCGCGATGAATTGATCGAATGCATGGCAATGATGCGAGCAATCCGACAGGGGAATCTTGACGTGATTCCCATTCCCATTGCACCGATTGATGTGCTGGCTCAGCAGATCGTTGCGGAAGTGGCGTGTCAGGATTGGAGTTCTGACGCGCTCTTTGCGCTGTGTCGCCGGGCTGCACCGTACCGGAATCTGGATCGTTCGACATTTGATCGTGTCGTGGGATTTCTGAGTGAAGGGCTGACACCCTCCGCCGGCCGGGGGCGAGTCTTTCTGCACCACGATCAGGTACAGCGGCGACTGAGAGCCCGACCCGGTGCGAGGATGGCGGCCATAGCCAATGCCGGTGCAATTCCCGAAGTGTTTTCGATCCGCGTGATTACGGAAGAGGATCATACCACCGTTGGTACGGTCGATGAACATTTTGGCAGTGAAACTCAGGCCGGAGACATCTTCGTGCTGGGAAACACGTCGTGGCGGGTGCGATATCTGCGCGGCGGCGATTTGTTCGTCTCTGACGCCGGCGGGGCGCCTCCATCGATTCCCTTCTGGCAGGGTGAAGCGCCCGGCCGGACGGCTGAACTTTCCGAAGCCGTTTCGCAGCTGCGTGAGGAACTCGAGAGGCGCGTAATTGACCTGGCTGCCGCGCAGGACTGGCTGATTGCTGAGGCCAGTGTCACCCCGGACGCAGCGCGGCAGGCAGTCGGGTACGCTGCCGCACAGAAGGCTGCGATTGGATTGCTGCCGACATGCCGTCGTGTCGTCTTTGAACGATTTTTCGACGAGAGTGGCGGAATGCAGCTGGTCATCCATGCTCCGTTCGGAACGCGGATCACGCGAGCCTGGGGGCTGGCAATGCGAAAGCGGTTTTGTCGTTCGTTCGATTTTGAGCTTCAGGCCAATGCCGACGACGATGGAATTGTGCTGTCGCTGGGACCACAGCACAGCTTTCCGCTGGAGAGCATGTTCCCAATGCTCAATTGTCGCAACGTGCAGGCCCTGTTTGAACAGGCGATCCTGATTGTCCCGATTTTCCTGAATCGCTGGCGCTGGAACGCAACTCGCGCGCTGCAGATTCCGCGTTCCCGGAATGGGAAGAAGGTTCCACCAGCGCTGCAGCGGTTTCGCAGTGAAGATCTGCTGACAGCCGTATTCCCGAAGCTGACGGGTTGTCAGGAAAATGTCGTGGGAGACATTGAACTTCCCGATGATCCGCTGGTTCAGCAAACGATGGATGATTGTCTTCACGAAGCTCACGACATGGAAGCACTCAAAGAGGTGTTTGCAGCGGTCGAACGTGGAGAAATCGAATTCATCGCGCGGGACACGCGCGAACCGTCGCCATTCAGTTATGAATTGCTGAATGCCAATCAGTACGCGTTTCTGGATGGCGGCGAGGCCGCAGAACGCCGGGCACGCGCAGTGACGACGCGAAGATCTCTGTCGGTCGATGACGTTCGCGACCTTGGCCGACTGGATGCCGCTGCAATTGCTCAGGTTGTGGCCGATGCTCAACCGCTGGTGCGGAATGCCGATGAACTGCATGACACGTTGCTCAGCAGGATTCTGTTGCCGGTGGAGGAAGGAGTGGATTGGACGGGTTGGTTTCTTGAACTGACCAACCACGGGCGTGCGACATTGGTCACATTTTCCACGCAGGCTCTGCCGGGAGAAAAAGGACGTTCTGTGCGCGCGTGGGCGGCGACGGAACGAGTCCCGGCAGTGCAGGCAGCATTTCCGGAGGCGGTGTTTGCACCGGTTGTGAATGTACCGCATGGCGTCCGGAACGAGTGGGAGTGCACCGAGGCTCGAGTCGCCATGGTACGCGGGCTGCTCGAAACCTGTGGCCCGGTGACCACGGAATCGGCTGCGGCCCGCATAGGCATCACGGTGAGTCAGACGGATGCCGCACTGGAAGCCCTGGAAGGCGAAGGCATTGTGCTGCGCGGCAGCTTCACGCCGCGTGCGGAGACAATGTCGGATGACACATCTGTGGATGAATCCGGGATCAACTACAACGCGGAAAACCGTTTGGATGTTGCTCACGGTTCTGGCGCAATTGTCCGTTCAACGGAATGGTGTCATCGCCGTTTGCTGTCACGCATTCATCGGCTGACAATGGACGGACTGCGGCGGCAGATTGAACCGGTCACTGTCGATGTGTTGATGCGGTTTCTGTTTCGACATCAGGGTGTCGTTGAGTCTCATCGCCGTGAAGGATCGAATGGTCTTTTTGAAGTGATTGGCCAGCTGCAGGGGCTGGACATTCCATCCGTGGCTTGGCAACGTGATATCTTGCCGCTGCGAGTCACCGGGTATCAGCCAGAATGGGTGGATGAGTTGTGTCTGACGGGTGAGGTCGGCTGGGCACGACTCTTTCCACCGCCAAGGAATCCTGATAAGTCGCGTCCAATGGCAAGTCTGACTCGCGTCGCCCCGATTTCGATTTTTCTTCGCGAAGATTTGTCGTGGCTGGCAATCCGCGCGCCGGCGCTTGAGGTGGAAGGACTGAGCAGTCCTGCAGCGCAGATTCTGGAGATCCTGACATCGAGCGGCGCGATGTTTGGGGCAGACCTCCAGGCCGCAACTCGCATGCTGCGTGATCATCTGGACGATGCTCTTGGCGAACTTGTTTCGCGCGGCCTGATCACGGCGGATGGTTTTTCAGGTCTTCGCGGACTGGTCGCTGAAAAGCCGACGACATCCCGTCGGTCGAATCGCGGACGTGCCGAACGAATTCGAGTCGTTCGGCCAGCAATTGGACGGTGGTCGGCCACACGACCGCCGACTCCTTCCGATGATACGGGCGACTCCGCGGATTTGAACACGAATTTGATTTCCAAACGCCGGGCGGAAGCGTCCGGCGCGATGTTGGTCGTTCAGGAATCCAGTATAGAAGCTAAACGAGACACGACGCCGAGCCCCGATGCCAATACGGAATGGGCTTGGCAGCTGCTTCGCCGATGGGGAATCGTGTTCCGCGATCTGTTGTCCAGCGAAGACAGGGGCGCCTGCCTGGTTTGAACTGCTGCAGGTGTTTCGCAGACTGGAAGCTCGGGGTGAAATTCGCGGCGGTCGATTCATCGCGGGCGTCGCCGGGGAACAGTTTGCTCTGGCCGACACCGTTCAGAAGCTGCGGCAGCTTCGCGACGAGGGACCACAGGAGGAACTGGTTCTTATCACGGCAGCCGACCCGCTGAATCTGGTGGGTGTGCTGTCAAAGCACGACAGAGTCCCGAGGATTGCGAGCAATCGCATCGCTTATCTCGACGGTGTTCCAATTGCTGTCGTACGCGGCGGCAACACAGAGATTCTGGAAACTGCCCGTGAAGAACTGCTTACCACTGCACTGAATCGTCTTCGTCAGTTTTCATTGTTCCCGACAGAGACAACAGCCCACAATTGCCAAACGCTGCAGCTGAAATGAAAATCCTCAGTGGAATTCCAGGTCTCGAATACGGTCTGGCTGAATTCGAAATTGCTGATCCAGATGGATACGTCGTGTGTTTAGGTGAGCGGCAGGATGAAAATTACCGGTTGAGCCTGAGGCGCTAGCCGATTCGACGGCGAAGAATCGGCTAGCGCCTCAGACTCAAGTCCATGCGGTTCGGTGAGTTTGTTTCTGCCGATCGCCTTATCGGAAGTACTCGAAGATTCCGGGGACGTACCAGGACCAGCCGTCTCACCATATCGTGAACAAGGTGACTCGTTTTGAGAACGTCGACGCAACCACTCTGTTCATGGCATCACTGAAATCGCAGGCAGCAAAGGTTCCTTAGGAGGTGCGACTTCCAGATTGCTGATCATTTCTCTCTTGAATCTCATCAAGGTCGTCAAGGTGCAACTTATGGAGAATCCGATGCAGGATGGGCCCCAGCATTAAACCGGTGGCGCCAACGAGCACTAACCCGGAAAAGAGTGCATAGCAGGCGGCAAAGATCTTGCTGGCATTGGTTGTGAGTACATTGACGGGCCCCATTCCGCCGAGAATCATCGACGCATTGAGAAGTGAGTCAACCCAAGGTAACCCTGCAATCCAATGGTAACCCGCAACACCAACCGAGAGACTCAGGGCAATCAATACGATCGATCTTGCAAGCGAACGGAAGAGTCGGAAAAAAAAAACAGTTCGCGACGCGAGTGGGACGCGAAGATTACCAAACATCGTGAATGAACCGTTCTGCTTACAATAGAAAGATGCGATGCGCCGCCGAAAGCCACGTCAGGGCAGAATTCGCGAGCGGAGTACGAGAGGATCGTGAATTCCGACCCTGCGGAGACGTCTCACAGCCCCAGGTTCCGTCCCACTCGTGCAAACGCATCCACGGCACGTTCCAACTGTGGTCTCGTGTGAGCGGCGGACATTTGCGTTCGAATGCGGGCTTCTCCTTTGGGGACGACGGGAAACGAAAAACCGACGACGTAGATCCCTTCTTCCAGCAGCGCATCAGCCATTCGTGTGGCCAGCGCGGCATTTCCGATCATCACCGGAGCGATCGGATGTTCGCCGGGAAGGATGCGAAATCCGTTCTCCGTCATGGCAGCTCTGAAGTATTGGGTGTTCTGGCGAAGCTGTTTTCTGAGCTGATCCGACTCGCTGAGCAACTCAAGCGTGCGCACGGAAGCGGCCGCGATCGGCGGAGCCAGTGTGTTGGAAAACAGATAGGGGCGCGATCTCTGCCGCAACAGATCAATTAAAGGCTTGCGACCGCTGGTGTAGCCCCCGCTCGCTCCGCCCAGGGCCTTTCCGAGTGTGCCGGTGATGATGTCGATGCGTTCGCCGACCCCAAAATGCTCGGGCGTTCCGCGGCCGTTCGGCCCCATAAATCCGACCGCATGAGAATCGTCGACCATCACGATTGCGTCATACTGATCCGCCAGCGCACAGATGTCGGGAAGATTGGCCAGATAGCCGTCCATCGAGAACACACCGTCAGTGGCAATCATCCGAAACCGACATCCAGCCGCAGCCTGCAGTTGTTCTTCCAGATGTGCCATGTCGTTGTTGCGATAACGGAATCGCTGTGCTTTGCAGAGACGCACGCCGTCGATGATGCTGGCGTGATTGAGCTGATCGGAAATGATGGCGTCCTGATCACCCAGCAAAGTTTCGAACAATCCGCCATTCGCATCAAAGCACGATCCATAAAGAATCGTGTCTTCGGTTCCCAGGAAACCGCTGAGCTTTTGTTCCAGCGTCTTGTGAATCGTCTGTGTGCCGCAGATGAAACGCACGGATGCCATTCCGTAGCCCCAGCGGTCGAGTGCTGCGTGGGCAGCCTTGATGATCTCCGGATGATCGGCAAGGCCCAGATAGTTATTGGCACACAGATTCAGAACCTCGCGCTGGTCACGAAGTCGAATGTCTGTCTGTTGCGGCGAGTCGATTGTGCGTTCCGCTTTGAAAAGGCCCTGGTCACGGATAGATTGCAGTTCAGCAGCGGCATGTTCAAGAAATGTCGTCATGGGATGGTCCGGGTGACTGGAAATATCGATACGACCGCCACAAATCATACTCAATGCAAAACATGATCGCTCGCCGCTTGTGACAGGAATTTCTGCTCTCTGGCGGACCTGTCAGCCGTATCGTAAGGTTCATTCCCTCGACCCGTCGGCAAATCTGTTAAAGTCTGCGGAGTAACGTTGCGAGACGTGAATCAGTGGCCGTACGATGCCGATAAGTGCAGGAAGTGCACCCAATGCGTGGAATTCCGGCGATTGCCACTGACTACTAAGGCGTGGAATTCAAAACGTCCGTTGGTATCTGAAGCCGCCACTGTCCGAAGCTGAGACGCGCGACATGTCAAAAAAACAATTGTTGTTCCTTGCACTCGTCGCTGCAATCCCGGCGACGGGGCTGGTGGTCAAACTGCTGTTCAGCCTGCTGCATCTGTTGTCGGATCAGTCAAGTGCGAGCGCTGTGCTTTGGGTAATTTACGTGGTGTGTCTTCTGGGAAGCGCGTTCTTCTCGACGCTGCCATTGTGGCTGTGGCTCTACTATCCTGCCGCAGGATTTGAAGGTGCTGGCGCTCCGGCCGGTGCAATGCAGGATTCCAGAAAGGCGTTTGGCGGAAAGTCTCCAGTTGTCGACGACGACGACGTATCGGAAGAAGAGGAATTTGCGGACGATGAAGATGCTGTCGAGGACGACGGCGAGAAACTCTTCGATGAAGACGCGATGGACGAAGACTTCGATGAATTCGAAGGTGGCTTTGATGATGACGACAAATAATCGTGCTGCCGGCAGGTTCGCACAGCGAACCACGACCACAATGCCATGACAACCCACGCCCGAGACTGCTACGACGTTCCCGGTTACTGGGATTTGGCATTCAGCGATGAAACGCTTCCGGAAGCGGATTTTCTGCAGGCCGTTGCGACCCGATTCAGTCCGCGACCTGTCAGGTCCGTCCTGGAACTCGGCTGCGGCGGCGGTCGCCAAACGCTGGAGATGTCAAAGCGTGGTTACTCCGTGACCGCGATCGATCTGAACCCGTCCTGCGTGACGTGGACGCAGCACCGCCTTGAACGCCACCGGTTATCAGCAAACGTCCAGTGCGGAGATATGGCCGAATTTCAGCTTTCAAAACCCTTTGATCTGGCCCATTGTCTGGTCAATACATTCCGGCATCTGACCAGCGAACAGTCGGCTCGTCGACACTTGCAATGCGTGGCAGCCGCACTGAAGCCTGGTGGCCTCTATGTTCTCGGCTTCCACCTGCTGCCGCCTGATGCGGCTGAGATTGACTGCGAACGCTGGACGATTCTTACAGGTGCCACGCGCGTGACCACGACCATTCGAGTGCTCAACTTCTGCCGTCGCAGCCGCATTGAAACCGTCCGCTTCAGCCTGAAAGTGACCACACCCCGTCGCATCATTCGCACGTCCACCGATCACCGCCTGCGCATTTACCGAGCGGATCAGTTCCGGAGTCTGCTGCGAAGCGTGCCCGAATTCGAACTCATTGATGTCTTCGATTTCTGCTACGACCTTTCCGAACCGTTGCCGTTGAACGACATTCTCGGCGACGCCGTATTCGTGCTTCGTCGAAAGTAAGTTCTGACCGGAGGTCAGTTCGCTATTTCTGGGCGGCCACGGTTTGGGCAGAAATCTGTTTGGGGATGGCGATGAACGACGTTGTCATGCTGCCGTCTTCGGAATTCCAAACCCGGATTTCTCCGTCGTAGCTGCCGGAGGCAATCAGTTTGCGACCAGGATTGGCGCTCAGTGTGTAGACCCAGTCGTTGTGACCTTCCATTTTGCGAAGTTCCGCACCATCGGCAGCTTTGTGTTCATGGACAGCACGATCGCCGCTGGCGGAGAGAATCAGATCGCCAGGAAGTATCTGAATCCGAAAAATGTCACCGCCAAAACCACCGATTGCCCGGACTTCTTTCGCATCCGCCGAATTCCAGACTCGCAGTTGACGATCACTGCCGCCGCTGACCACGGTTGTGCTGTCCGCAAGGAAAGCTGCGGAGTAAACCGGTTCACCATGTCCGCTGAATGTAATGACCGGGTTACCGGTTGCAGCTTCGAAGACTTTGCACGTCTTATCACGACTGCTGCTCACCAGACGCTGTCCGTTGGCAGACCAGTTCACGTCCATGACCCAGTCGGCGTGATCTTCAATCCGCACGACTTCGGCACCGTCAGCGACTTTCACAACAATAATCGACCGATCTGCACCGGCACACGCCAGCATCTGACCATCCGGGCTGAAGCTCAGCGCGAACACGGCGTCACGGGCACGCACGAGAGTACGAATGAGCTGACCGTCTGTTGCAGAAAACAATTTCATTTCACCCAGTTGCCCTGGTGTGCCTGCGGCGACAGCAAGAGTACTGCCATCAGCACTGAATTCAAGATCATAAATGCGTTCAGCAACGTTGGAGATGCGACGGATCAGTGTATTGTCAGCTGTGTTCCAGACGAGCACTTCGTGATATCCGGAAGAGGCCAGTTGATTGCCATCAGGGCTGAATGCGATCGCTGTCACGGGAATCGCGACACGGTATTCAGCTGGTGGAAGAGGCTGAGTCTTTTCCGGCATGACATCGAATAGATCTGCGGTGAGCGCAACGCCTGCATCCAATGGTGCTCCGACATCGATCCAGTGCTTGACAACTGCGATTTCAGCCGGGGACAACGGATCTGCGTCTTTCGGCATCGAACCGTCTTCAATCATCGTGACGAGCAGCGATTCCGCGCTGCTATGAGCACTCACGGATGCACCTGACTCGCCGCCTTTTAAGAGCGATGCAAATGAATCCAGATTCAGTCGCCCACCCGGACTGCGGGTGTTATGGCAGGCGACGCAGCGTTCCGCCAGGATCGGAGCGATGTCGCGTGAGAATGAAACAAACCGGCCAAGCGGTTCCAGCACCGCTTCTGCCTGACGACTGGCGACAAGAGCTTCGCTCGCGATGATCTGGGATTCAGCCTGAAGTTTCTGCAATGAAGGTTCGAGACCGGTCAGCTGAGCGTTCAGCATTTTCTGCCATCGTTCCCCGTCTGCGGCGACAACTTTCTGCGCGGAGACCTCTGAATCTGCCGTCACCAGCGCATCACTTGCCGTTTTCCATGCGGTTCGCATCGGTTCTGCGGCCGCGATAGCTGCCTGATGTGCAGCAGTTTTAACTTCCAGTTCCGTCTTTGCCAAAGCCGTTTTTGCAACAACATCGTCACGTCGAGCTGTCACTTGAGTCAACAGGGCGTCGGCGTTGGCCTTTAACGGCACGAAACTGGCGATGGCTTTTTCCAGCCCCAGGATCGCCGCGGAAGCATCCGTTCCCGTGAGTTTTGCGGCTTCACGCAGTGTATTGAGTGAGTCCTGCAGCGATACGACGGATTTGGCGATTGACTCAATCGAAGTCGTGGCCGTCGTCAGCTGTAGTTCCTGCGCGGTAAGCAGAGAGTTCATTGCATCGACATTGGTCTGTGCGGCCGCCATGGCAACCTGAGCTGCAACGACAATTGCGTCTGCCGCATCCAGTGCTGCCCGGGTCTCGTTCGCCTTCTTTTCAAGTTCCGGGCGCTGCGCTACGATTGCGGCGATTTTCTGTTCCGCATCTGAAGCCTTGCTCCGCCATTCGACCGAAGACTTTCGTATCGCCGCTCGGTGACTTTGCAGCTTAGACTGAGCAGCCATCATGCTGCTAAGACGAAGCGACACTTTGGAGGCAATCAGAACCAGTTGATCTGCAGCTTCGTGTTGGGGAAGAGCAGCTGTCAAATCGCTGAGCTGTTTGCTCAATCCGTCTGCCGTTTGTTGTAGGGGCTCGACTTGTGCTGTTTCTGTCGTTGCTCGCTGTTGTGCCTCAGCCAGCTGTTTCTGTAATTCCTGCACGCGTTCAGTGGCCACAGCCGCGGCGCCTTTGCGCAGCGTCAGGTCTTTTTCAGCGTTCTGTTTCTGTAATGCCGTCTGCTCTATTTGCAGACGCACTTGTGCAGCGCCAGGCAATCGCTCCACTCCAGACGGAGCATCTTCGGCGATCGCTGGAGGCAAGCACAGGGAGAAGACCATAACGGTGGTCAGCATACGGCAGGGCAGGGTAAATCGAGGCATGAGGAATCCCAGGCAGGAAGGCGGGAATCGTCATGTTGCAAAAACGCAACATGACAATCAACACTAGGATTCAACTTATCGAACGCGATGTCAAGCTCACCGGAATCAGCAAACTTCAGCATCTGAAAAATCGCACGATTGATACCATCGACTCAACCCAAACAATCATCAGCCCTTACGGTGCCGAATCTTGGCTCGCATACGTCGCTTCTTGCGACCAATTTTTCGCCGACCCTTACCCGTCTTCTTCGTTCCCATGAGCCAGTAATCTCCGAAATTCAAACAGAGTGCCGATTTGGAAGGGGCGAAGAATAGCAACCTAAGCAGTCCGGTTCAAACGAGGATCGATCCCGTTCTCGATCCAAAGCATTTAAAACCGCCCGAGATGGCAAAACAAATGATATTCAAGCCAACAAAAAAGCCCGGTTGACCAAAATGGCACAACCGGGCTTCAAAGGGGAGAGTGGGAGTCGAACCCACGCGTGACGGATTTGCAATCCGTTGCCTTAGCCACTTGGCTATCCCCCCAAGATCCTGAGACTCGTAAATCAATTGGGCAGTTTGAGCGGACTTTGACGCCAGAACTGCTTCAAGGATTTATACCGAAAGTATCGGCCATTGGTCTACTCTGCTGTACTCTAATCCTGTCAAAAATCTGTGGCAACGCCAGTTCCTGGAATGCGGTAGATCGGATTCTGGGAAGATTTTTTTTTGCTCAGTCTACGGTTTGCGAAGGAGAATCGGGCATAACCAGGGACATCAGGGATTTCGAAGGGTTCGGGGGCTCATGGGTAGAACGTGAGAATTTCCATGCGTACCATGGCATGTCCGTGCGGTCGCTGTCATGAATCAACTTCAAAAGGATCAAGTGTCGTGAAAGAAACTGAGGAAGTGCTGATTTCCAAAGCTCGTGAAGCTGTCAGCCAGTGCAACTGGGTTGTCGGCGAGTGTGCCGCCAGTTGGACGCAACGATACTCCCGTGGCCGGACGGATGCGGAATTTGGTCAGATGGTCGGTCTCAGCGGCGACCAGATTTTTCAGCGTCGTCGTGTTTGGGACGCATTCGGCGATACGCACGAGAAATTTGCCGGTCTCAAATGGTCGTTCTTCTACGTGGCCCTGAATTGGGACGACGCCGAAGATTGTCTCAGCTGGGCTCAGGAGTCCGACGCCACCGTTGCGGAGATGCGAGCTTGGCGACGGGCACAACGAGGGGAAGATCTGTTTGCAGAATCCTCAGAAGGCTATTCGGAATGGGCTGCACCACTGGGAATTGACACGTCAAATGTGCCGTTGTCTCGTGTTGTCGATCCGTCGCAATACACAGCGAGCGGAATGGGCGACCGCGCCGGGATGGCCGCTGGCGAGCGTGCGGGAACCGCAACGATGGACATGGTCGCACGCGATGCCGGAGACAATTATGCTCCGTTTCGCGCGGATGCCGCTTCGCCAGCTCCGAAAGTTCGCGATTCAGAACCCGGAGCTGAGCGTCAGGAACTGACACCAGAACAGTTCTGGAAACGCGCCTCTGCCATGATGGATAAGCTGAACAAGGCGCTGACGCCGAAATTGCTTAAAGCGATCGACAAGCAGCCGGAATCAGTGCGAGCAAAACTGCGAGACGCGTTGAATGAGATCGTGGAGAAGCTGGATGGGAATATCTAAGCCTTGCTTCTTTTTCTTGCTCTTAAGCTTAATTCGCACTCCGCTACCATGACATTGTGGCTCTTGAATTCTCGCGTCACAGCAAGGGATTAAGATTAAGAGCAGGATTAAAATTAAGAGATGTTTGAATCAAGCGTCCGTGAGAATGGACACCAACGGAAGCAACAGGGTCGTCAGCCTCAGCGATTGATGCCGACGTAGAAGCTGAAGATGCGTTCGTCGTCTTCGTCTTCTGAGAGAACAGGGAAGGCGAAGTCGAACGCGAGCGGAACGGGGCCCATGGCCGGGATGACTACACGAAAGCCGAATCCGACACTGGCTCGGAACTTGTTGAGTGAGACACTCTCATCTACTGTGCCGAAGTCGGTAAACGCCACAACGTTGATTATGTCGTCAGCAGTGACCGGCAATCGATATTCCACTGTGCCAAGGGCCTGAAATGTACCGCCGGTCGAGAACCCGCTCTCGCGTGGTGTTACTCCACGGTAGGCAAATCCGCGAAACGACTGAAACCCACCTGCGAAATATCGTTCAAACGTCGGCGTGTCGTTGCCGCTGACACCAAGATTCCCAGCCAATGTCAGGACATGCCGTCCGGTCCCGTCAGGTCGATTGTACATCGTAAAGTATTGGCGCGCATCCACTTCCACCTTTGGAAACGTGAACTCGCCGAACGCCTGTTCATAACCGCCGTCGACGTAATGACCTTCTGTCGGCATCATGGAAGAATCTCGCGTGTCATGCGTTACTGAAGCACGCAGAGTAGACAGGAAATTGCTTCCAATAAAAGGCAATACGCTTGCGGGCGTCGGAGTCTGCGGATTGCGCATCTCAACGTTTTCAAGACGTAAAGCCAGTGAGCCCGACCATTCCGGGGTAAACTGCTTTCCAAGCGAAACGCGACCGCCGTATCGATCTTCGGTCCAGTCCGGATAGAAACGATTGAAGTAGAAACCGCTGACACCCAGACTGTAATCGGTGTACAGAAAATAAGGATCGGTCCAGCTCACCGCATAACGGCTGACTTGATTCCCAGGCGCTGCTTCAAGACGAAAACGCTGTCCGCCACCACGCCAGGCACGGCCTTCGAGACTATCTGAAAAGCTGGTTGGCGGCCGCAGGATGTCGAAGTTCGATTCGTCCCAAACGAAGGATCCCACCAGCCCGGAGTTGCTGTTAACCCCGGCACCGAACATCAGTCGTCCCGTGCGACCTTCTGCTGCGTTGACGTTAATGTCCAGCCAGCCTGGCTGCACTTCGCGAAACTGGCCCTGGTACGGGCTTCCGTCGAGAATGGCGTCTGTTCGCCTTGGAACCGCATCGGGACTCTGGGCCCGCACGACGGGTTCTTCCGCATCGATATTCTGCGATGTCTCAAATGCCATAGGTTCAAAAGAAAAAAATCGTGACGGCGTGACCGCACGGAATCCCATCAGGTCCGATTCGTAGACAGGATGGGCCACGTTGTGATCAAGATTCGCAGGTGGCGTGGCCACTGGTTCAACTTCTGGTTGATACCGTGGTCGAGCCGGTTTGGTCTGTCGTTTTTCCATGTCACCAGCTCGAATGCCAATGGCTGTGCGTGCGTCGCGGGCCGGCGAAACAAGGTTTCGGTGTTGCCCGGCGACAGGAGTTCCCTGCCCGCCTGTCTCAACAACAGTTGCGGTGTCAGTTTCGTCGCGGCGAGTCAGCCAGTGATAGTCTTCACCAGCACTCTGCAGCGCAGATCGCTGAGTCGCGATTGAGAATTCCTGAGTCGAGTCATCCGGACCGGATGGAGGTCCCTGAGCGCGATACGTTCGCGAATCGGCCGAAAATCCAGACTCCCCAGGCTCGACAGGTTCAAACTGAAAGGCGATGCCTGGTTCAAACAACTGGCTTCCGTTAAGTCGCGACTGTCCACGTTTGATAATTCGGGGTCAGCCAGATCACCCGGCTGGATCTGGAGTCGGTCTAAAGCGACTGTTTGCTTGGTATGGGGATGATCGCCGTCGTATGAGATGTTGATGTCGCGCACATATCGCGGGCGGTCTTCGTCAATCTCAAAGACCAGATCAACGATGCCAGGTGCTTCGATAAAATGCGGAACGGGGTTGACAGTGGCAAAGAAGTGGCCCTTTTCACCGTAATAACCCAACATGCGTCTCACATCTTTTGCCAGGGGATAGGCACTGTAATAGTCACCATTATTCAATTTCGATTCGGTCTTCAGGCGATTCGTCGCAATTGTGGCATTTCCTTCATAGCGAATCTCGCGAACCTTGTAGCGACGTCCTTCAGTCACGGCAAAGTGCAGATTGACGTCGGAGCGATCCTTTGAAAACAGTGGTTTGCCGGTAACTTCCACGTCGAAAAAGCCCCGCTGCGGTAATACTGTTTCAGAGCTTCGATATCGGCCGGAATCGTATCAGGATTATAGATCCCGCCAAAAATCAGAAAGGCTTCTTTGCTGACCAGATTCTTTCGCAAATCCCCGTTTGACCAGAAACTGTTGCCTTCAAATGTTCGATCTTTCACCTGAACCTTTGGACCTTCAGCGATCTGGAAGACGACTTCGCGATCGCCAGAGTTGCCGCCTTTGAGCAGCGTGACTTTGGCAAAATAATAGCCCTTGTCCTTGTATTCACGTTCAATTCGATGGACAGCCTCAGTATTCGCCCGGGCATCGAATGGACTGCCGGCCTTCAATCCGGTCCATGCCTTAAGATGCTTGAGCTTGACCTTCTTGTTACCGCGGAATTCCACGCGCTGCACAATTGGCTTTTCGTGAACGGTATAAACCAGGATCAGGCCATCTGGTGTGTCGTCGAGGCGTTCCTTGACGTTGAAAAACCAGCGAGTCGACATCAGTGATCGAATGTCTTCGCGAATCAACCGTTCGGAAATTGGTCGCTGCGGCTGTGCCTGAATTTTCTGCAGAATTACGGATTCCGGAATTGTCTGATTGCCTTCGATACGAATATCGGCAACCGTCACTTCACCTTCCTGCTGCGCCATCATGAGCCCAGGCCGTGAGATCAACACGGCGGTGATCGCAGCAATCGACAGAACGCACGAACCCAGCCACACGCGGGCGAGGCGTCGGATTCGCTGAATCTGAGCGTGCGAACTTGGCATGTTCGGGCCTATGAATTGGGATGAAACGGAGTAAACTCAGTCATGCCCAGGAGGGAAATTCGGCAGAATCGACCGGAATCGGCGGATGGATTTGAGACAGGAAAAGAGAGGAGAAGGCGTAGCATCGCAGAATTGTGCGTTTTGACTCAAGATGAATGTTCGAAAGAAAATTGACGACACCAACCCAAAGTGTCTGCGAGGACTGCAGGTTTTTTGTCTCGCTGACGCTTCGGGCTTGGAAAAGGGGTCAGGAACCAATAGTGCGGAGCACCCTTTGGGCCATTTGGCTATTGGTTCCTGACCCCTTTTCCAAGCCAGAGCACTGGGTGCAAAACGTTACGCGGCGACGGAAGCAGAGTCGCTGACAAACGGGAGCGTGGTTTGGCCCATTGAATGATGCACGAAGACATCGCGGGAAGGAAATGGAATTGTGAGTCCCCGTTCGTCAAAACCCAGCTTGATCTGTTCGATCAGATGGAATTTCACGGCGTGAAAATTGCTGTTGAGAACCCACGGACGTACGACGAAATTCACGCTGCTTTCTCCTAGTTCCGACACTGCAACGACGGGTGCTGGTTCGGACAGGATTCTCTCGTCAGACATGACGACCTCTTCAAGCAGGCGTCGCACAGCACGCAGATCGTCGTGGTAGCTGGTGCCAATCACGAGGTCGATTCGACGATGTGGTTCAGCAGAAAGGTTACGAATCGACGCTCCGGTCAGGGTCGAGTTCGGGACAATAATCCGTACATTGTCGGGTGTCCTGAGAATTGTGTTGAAAATTTGAATCTCGACAACGATGCCTGAAACGCCAGCCACTTCAATCATATCTCCCACTCGAAATGGCTTAAAAAATACCAGCAGTGCTCCTGAAGCGAAATTTCCCAGCGTTCCCTGCAATGCCATAGCGACAGCAAATCCTGCAGCCGCCAGCACAGCCGTTAACGAGGTGGTATCCACTCCAAGGCAACTCAACGCTGCGATACAGACCACGCACAGCATCAAAACGTATGCGAGGTTTCCTACAAATCCCATCAGCGTCTGATCAATTCTCGCCTTCTTTGCAGCGCGAACCAGCATCGCCGATGCCATGCGTGCGACCATGCGTCCGATGACAAAGACCAGGATTGCCGAAATCACTTTCCCACCGTGTTTCAGAGCCAGACCCTGAACCAGATTCATGTCGAGCCAGGGTCGCAGTTTCAACCAGAGCCCTGGCAGAAACCCGACGGGCTCCGCGGGCAGATCAACCGCTTGTATCAAGTCCGCCTGAACGAGCAGAAAGGGACTGATTAGATCAGACAACATTCCAGAAAGAACTGCGACATTTTCAGACAGATATAAGAATTCGTAAGGCTGAGTCATCCGTGACACCCCGAGAGAAAAATGGATTTCATCGCTCCCAATGTAATTCATATCCGCACCTTTGGTAAACGGGAGTGTTTCGGTCAGGAATACGGCCAGTGGATTTGGGGGGCTGGGTGGGATGTATGCGGGGCGTAAATAAAATGATTCTTCGCGTGTCAAATGCCGATTCAGAAGAAGCCGCAGGATCAGCGTTCACGTAATAAATGCGCCGATTAAGCAGTTGTGACTGAAAAGTCTCAGTTCTTGCCGAAATACACACTCTCGAAAGACGACGGGGTTCAGCCATGGAACGGCTCAAATCCGCATATCTGCTGGCGATTCTTGCTCTGGCAGCAGTGCCAGCAGTTGGCCAACAGACTGCGCCGCACGATCCAAATGCAGGTGCCGTCGCCGTAGTTGGTGATATTGAGCACTGCAATACTTATCCGGTGCCGACGGAGGCTGCTCTGACCGTCCGGCAGGCGGTGATCAATGCCGGGCTGCTTTCCGAGTCCGTCAATGTGACGGTGATTCGGTCTGCCCATGATCGAGCTCAATGGACGCAATTAGTCTCCGCAAACTCCGCCGACAACGGTGAACCTGTCGAAAATGGCGACATCCTGGTTGTTCAGTCAATGTCGCCGCTCACCGCTCCAGTCAAAAAAAATGCCGCATTACGAACCGATTCCGGTGTGGTTGTGGTTGGACTGGAACAGGAAGGGATCGTGATTGGCGACGTGTTGCAGGCAACGGCTCATGTGCCGCCGAATGACGGGCAACTCAAGGTCATTTGCAGGCTTCCTGGAAAAACGCAGATCACAAAAGCGGAACTGTATCATCCAGTTCTGCACGGCGATGTCATTTCAATCTCACGCAGCAATCGCACAGTGCTCAAAGGTTTCGGCCGCATGGCACCTGCTGTTTCAGAATGGAAGAGCAGTGGTGCATCAGCGGCTCGGGATCCATTTATCCCGAATGCTGAGCCGACGACCTCCAGCTCGTTCACAAGCAGCCAGTTGACGTCTCAGTCAGTTCCGGTGCAGGTGCCATTATCAGGAGACACTTCAATGTTCCTTTCGATCCCGGATTCCGATGTGACGGAAGCGAACGTTGCTGAAGATGGGCATAACGCTGAAACTTCCACGAATCTTGTCCCGACGCTCCCAATCAGTCAGTCTGAGGATGTCGCCGACGCTGGCGTGGCAAACGACAGGATGAGTTTCGCGTCCGAATCCACGACTGTGGCTCCCATTGCACCACTGGAATCGCAAATTGGTGCCGATACAAGTGCCACAGCAAGTGCTTTCAATCCGTGGAATTTTGTCTTCATCGGCGGACTGCTTCTGGCAGGGACATTGATTCTGGCTGGAACGTTGAAACCGGAGCCAGACGACAATACGGAATTCAGCTGTGCGGCATCCGCGACGCCGATATCCGCTGCGAGACGCTTTAGTCCAACTGCAGACCAACAGGCACTGTTAAGCGAATTGTCTCGGCAGAAGGACGTCGGCACGCCTTTGTTACAGACCGCCGCAAAAACGGCGGTGTTCGAACCCGCGATTCAAATGGCTCCTCCAGTGCAACCCTCACCGACCCTGATTGCCGATCACGAATGGTTCAGCGGCGACTGGCATGGGCAGGTGGTCTCAAGTGATCGTGAGTCGCAAGTCAAGTCATTGATCGCTGATCAAGCGCCGACATCATTCCGCGGTGACGATGAGACAGTGTGCGAAGTGGCAGCAGTGAAATCTCTCAAAGAGGACGAGCAGAGTCGTTCGGATCTTGAAGATCTGCTGCAAAACCGACTCCCAATAGATCTTTGCGAAACGCAACTTCCACTTCGAGTTGCCCTGTTCGGAAAACCGGCAGGACCTAGACGCCTGCGGATTGATGCCGCCCATTCGGCAGTGCCAGCTCCGCATATGAATCTGTCATCGGAGAAACGCCGCGAGCCGCCGGTGGCAACGACATCCGCTGCTGCCGCACACATGCCGACAGCTGCTGATTCATCAGGCAGCCTTGATCGAGCCCTTCATTTCTTGCAGGAACGGAAAGAATCATGATTTGCGCGATCGACTTTGGCAGCTGCCGGATTCGTTCCGTGTTTCGCAACCCGCAGGCACCCGAGCGCCTGACGATGTTTTCGGAACGGTCGGAGTACACCCTGCTTACGAACACGCAGCAGCATCGGCAGACGCTGGAAGCCCAGGCAATCCCCTGCGCAGAATGCGATCAGTCACTGGTCGTATTCGGCAATCGGGCCGCCAGTGCACAATGGCTCAGCCGGGTTCCCCGCACCGCTCTGCTGACGGACGGTAACGTTCCCTCCGACGACGCGCCTGCCCGGCAAATCCTCAGTCAGCTCACGGAATCCATGCTCCCGGATGGCTCCGATTCTCAAAACCTGTGCGTGCTGACCGTTCCCGGTCTGCGTGATGGTTCTGATCAGGCAAAGAAGAATGAAGCATTCCTGCATCATCTGGTGCAGATGCAGGGTTACCAGCCACTTGTAGTCAATTCGGCTGAGGCGGCTCTGCTGGCAACGAGCAGCGATGCGGCGTTCACTGGCGTTTGTCTCGTGATGGGGGCCGAAACCACCACGATCTGCATTGCGCGTCTTGGAAAGATGATCGTGTCCGAAACGATTGCGATCGGTGGCAACTGGATTGATACGGAACTGGCGAAGCACTTTCAGGTGCAAATGTTTGACGAGACCGGAACAGGGTACCTGAACATCGAGAGTATTCGGCAGTGGAAAATTGAAAGCCGCGTGAACCTCAAGAACCCGCTCGGTGATCGGGAACGAATGCTGGCGCGGCTCTATGCCGTGGCACTGGATCGAGTGGCCCACACAGTGACTCAGATGCTCAATTCAACACCGGTTTGGCTGGCGTTGAACAAGCAACGACTCTCCGTCATGCTGGCTGGCGGTGCCGTGGTGGTGGATGGGTTTGCAAACCTGCTGACCGAACAGTTCATTCAGCACGATATTGCCGATCGAATCCTGTCCATTCGCATCGCACCCGACCCGGAGACCGCTGTTGTGCGAGGTGCGCTGATCCTGGCTGAACTGGAATCCCATGCACTGAAGTCGAAAGAAGCGGCGTAGTTCACAGGTGATCGATGGCGCGGACGTATTCCACTTCCAGACGTGCGATATCGCCAAAGATGGACTGGAAATCCTTGAGGCGCTCTTCTGCTGTGTACGGCCGCAGTGGATCGTGTTCGCTGATGGTTTTCAAATACTTTGAAAACAGTCGGGCGCGGGCAGGATTCTCAGTCAGAAACCACGTAATTCCCCATGCCGCGCTGTAGGCGTCCAGGGTCTGTGCACTGAACATGTCGTCCGATGCGACGAGTTTTGCAAGATCGCCAGGTTGACGACGCATGGAATAGTTCTGCTGAAACCATTCCAGTCTTTCTGCATTCATTTTTTCGGACGAATTGCCGCGAGTTCTCATGCCGGTCGATTCCAGAACGGTCGCCATGCCTTCCAGAATCCATGCAGGTGTTCCGCCGATGCGCGAATGAATGCCGATATTGAAGCCCACCTGATGTGTTGTTTCGTGAATGATCGTGTTCGCCGTTTCACCACCGACGGCTGATGCGGACGCGCCCCGCTGCAGCCGAGCCACGATCCTTCCCACGGGATATTCAACGTCATCCGGCGAGTGAGTACGAGTTGAGGAATCTGCATTTGAGATGAGCGTTTTTTCACGAGTCTGCAAATCGGCCTCGGACGTCAGACGCACTGATTGAAATAACTCCGGCAGGTCGTACATGACAACTCGATTTGACTTCAAGGAATAGTAGCCTCTCAGACCTTCGGTCCATCCCATCTGGTCGTTTTCGCAGTACTTCCTGAATGCTGCCTGATCTTTCAGCACCAGTGCGACGAGTGGTGCGTCGGGCTCTGATGTTTGAAAGCCCCGCAGCGAGTAAAACGAATCGACTTGATTAAAGATCTCTTCGAACAGAGCGGCATAACTGCGGCCATTCCCGCGTGTACCGGCGACGACATAGTGTTTCGACGTGGCGACTTCGTACCCCGGTCCCAATTCAGCTTCCAGTTGACGGCGAAACTCACTTTGTGATGCCGGGCGAAAACTCTCTGCAACCACACTGAATGATTTCAGACCGGCGATGGGCAACCTCACCTGTCGGCCAAATCGATCGACGATGAAACACTCCTGAGCAGACTTCGCGACGATCATTCCCGCATAAGTCTGAGTGTCGTCAGAGACTTCAATCATTCGAGGCCCGTTACCGGCAGTGGCGACATTCACTGCTGTCAGCAGTGCGATCCCTGCGTATAGCGTCCGTGACAGAAAGGTTCGCAGATTGGGGACCTGAACTTCATTCGACTGAGTTTGTGATTGCATCAGGTGTAGGCCTGGTGAGGTGGTTTCGTTCTCGAACGGTCTCGACCGACAATCCACATTGCCGAATCCGACCATCCGCCAGCTTCCGCGTCGAGCAGCGGAAAGTTGTCGAAGCCTGGCCCTTGATCACCGACCAGGTGGTGGAAAGTCGAGCAAAAAACACGAGTGTTGCGAATTGCCGGAGGTCGAACTGAATTTCAACCTCAGGCAACAACAGTTTGTTTCCCGAAGGCAACATGCGGCGGTTTCTGTTGTCCGGCAACACCAGTGAAAGATGCAAATTGCCAACTGGAATGTTGCGTTCGTGCATCATCCCGAAAGGGCGTTGCCAATTATCAACATCCTCAGGATTCAAGGAAACAACCCGCCGCAGGGATTGACCGGAGTGGGCGGCATCGGCGAATTGACGTCGAATTGTCTCGGGCAGCCGATAATTTCACGGGAAATCCGGGAGGGCAGTGTTTGCCTTCCTCGAACATGGAATCGCCGGTAGTTATAGTTCCGGGCGTCGTGAACAGTTCGATTCTTTTGACTCTCCGATGTGATCGCGTTCCATGAAGATTCATGAATATCAGGCCAAGCAGCTCTTTCGAGCGGCTGGCGTGGCGGTGCCGCAGGGAATTGTGGCGAAGACGGCAGACGAAGCCGCGAAGGCCTTCGAGACCCTCGGCGGACCCATCGCCGTCGTTAAGTCGCAGATTCATGCTGGAGGGCGGGGCAAAGGGACATTTAAAGAAACTCCCGATCAACGGGGCGTGGTGCTCGTGAAATCTGCTGCCGAAGCGGCTGACAACGCAAAGCGCATGTTGGGCAATACTCTGGTCACCATTCAAACGGGAGACGACGGCAAGCAGGTCAATACGCTGTTTGTCGAGCAGGGCGTCAGGATTGCTCGCGAACTGTACCTTGGCATCGTTGTCGATCGTGAGGTGGGCGGGCCGGTGCTCATTATGTCGTCAGAAGGCGGCATGGAGATCGAGGAGGTCGCGAAACACTCACCGGAGAAAATTCTGTCCGAGCCATTCGATGCGATCGCCGGGCTGTATCCCTATCAGGCACGCAAACTGGCGTACGCCCTGGGACTGGATGCCACAGCTGTTCGCAGCGCAGAGAAATTCCTGCCGCAGATCTGCCGCTTCTTTGTGACTTACGACTGCAGCATGGTGGAAATCAATCCGCTCATAATCACCGAAGACGCCCAGATGATGGCTCTCGACGGCAAAGTCACGTTCGATGACAACGCATTGTTTCGTCACAAGGACGTCGTGGCCCTGCGCGATCTGTCAGAAGAAGATCCATCGGAAGTCAAAGCGGCCGATACGGGCCTGAGCTACATAAAGCTGCATGGAAACATTGGATGCCTTGTCAATGGGGCCGGGCTGGCAATGAGCACGATGGACCTGATCAAAATTCACGGCGGCGAGCCGGCAAATTTTCTGGATGTCGGGGGCGGAGCGAACGAAGATCAGGTGACGGAGGCGTTCCGTATTATCCTGGCCGACAAAAATGTAAAGGCCGTGCTGGTTAACATCTTTGGCGGAATCATGAAGTGTGACGTGATCGTGTCTGCATTGCTCAATGCATACGAAAAAGTCGGCTTCAACGTGCCGCTGGTCGTGCGACTGGAGGGTACAAACGTCGAAAAAGCCCGCGAGATGCTGAAGGCCAGCGGTCGTGCCATCATTAGCGCCACGGATCTGACTGATGCGGCTCAGAAGGTGGTCAAGTCCCTGGGAGTTTAGATTGGACAGCGCCAGTTTTGTCCGAAGTAGTAACCCGAAGCGTTGGTTGTGAATTTCAAATTTCCAGAGCTTTAAAAAGGGGTCAGGAACCAATAGCCAAATGGCCCGGAGGGTGCTCCGCACTATTGGTTCCTGACCCTTTTTTAAAGCCAAATTTCAGATCTCAAATTTGTGAATCCAAACTGATGAGTATTCTCGTTTCCAAATCAACTCGCGTGATCACTCAGGGCATCACGGGAACGTCCGGTCTTTTTCACAGCCAGCAATGCCGAGCCTACGCGGCGGAATGCCAGCCGGGTGTGGACGTCTTCGTTGGCGGTGTCACGCCGGGCAAGGGCGGCACCACGGTGGACGGCTTCGCGGTGTTCAATTCCGTGATTGAAGCCCGCGAGAAAACCGGCGCGAACACGTCGATGGTCTTCGTACCGCCGCCGTTCTGCGCAGATGCGATTCTGGAAGCGGCAGACGCCGGTATGGAACTGATCGTGGCGATCACCGAAGGCATTCCTGTGATGGATATGCTGCGCGTCCGACGCGGGCTTGAAAAGTCCAGGTCACGCCTCATTGGACCGAATTGTCCCGGTGTGATCACTCCGGGCATCGCAAAGATCGGGATTATGCCAGGCTACATTCATACGCCGGGCACGATCGGCATCATTAGCAAGAGCGGTACGCTGACATATGAAGCCGCATGGCAACTCGGGCGGGTTGGCCTCGGACAAAGCACCGCGATTGGCATCGGCGGTGATCCGATCAACGGCACAGATTACATCGACCTGCTGGAGATGTTTCAGAAGGATCCAGGCACTGAAGGGATCCTGATTATCGGTGAAATCGGGGGCAGTGCAGAACAGCTGGCCGCAGAATACATCAAGTCGCATGTGAAGAAGCCCGTCGCCGGATTCATCGCCGGTCAGACCGCTCCTCCCGGTAAACGCATGGGCCACGCCGGTGCGATTATTTCCGGTGGCGGCGGCGGTGCTGCTGAGAAGATGGAGGCGTTGCGATCCGTCGGAGTCATCGTCTCCGCCAGTCCCGGCGCGATGGGCGACGCGATGAAGCAGGCACTTAAGAAATAGATGCCGAGCGCCTCGGCCAAATCACCCCCGAAAATTCACCGGCCTCCCCAAATGCACTGCCTGCGTTCGCCTCGTCATAAACGGCATGCAAAGTAAACCGCGTTCCATGCAAACCCTGCCGTCACCGAGGGCAGCAAATACCAATCCCTCGCTGACGCTTCGGGTTACGATCCGGTGACACAAAAGTGTCATTTTCGGCTGCGCGGAGTGTATATATATTGTCTGGGTCGAATTGCTGCATATAATCACTTTCCTTCGCGATCGTGAATCAGAATCGCGCTGGAAATTGCCCGTTGGAAGGAGCTTCTCGATGTCAAAATCGCGGTCGATTCTGCCTGCCGGGGAGCTTTGATTGAGAATCTGAAAAAATTGGCATCCGCATTGCTGGTTTCTGATCCTCCTGCTGACAGAATGACCGACAACAGAGACTGGCTGAACGGCAATGATCGCCATGAATAAGCACCCATGCACAAGTTTTCGCATACAACTTGTTTAACCGCGTGCCCATCGGGCCGCGTTTTACTTGCGAAAGCGCGGGGCGATGCCCACGCGGTTAAACGAAGAAACTTATGAATGGGTACTTACTGACCGCAACACAGCTGTTGACCAGTTAATATTCCCCCTTGCCGTCAACGTCATGACGGCCATTTTTCCACATATAATTCCCTTGCCAACTGGCGACGACCTGACGTTTCAGATTGTCGCGTAAATTGATTCGCGGGCATTTCCGCACGTCGTTTCTTCGCTTGAGGGAGTCTTCCTATGGCAATTCGTCAAATGCTTGCAACTTTGATCCCTGTTCGTCGCAAATCCCGTCGCAGAAATTCCAGAATTTCTCAACATTCTGTGCTTGAATCCCTGGAGCGGCGAGAACTGCTGGCAGCTGACGTTTCTGTCCTAAAGGATATCCTGCCGGGTAGTGCTAGCAGTCTGCCGAATCAAACGACGCCGACCGAGTTTAATGGTCAAGTCTATTTCAGCGCCAACGACGGAGTGCGTGGTTTTGAACTTTGGCGAACGGATGGAACCGGCGGGGGCACTCAGCTTTTTATTGACCTGACACCCGGTTCAGTCGGATCGTTCCCAAAAAACTTTATCGTTTCAAATGGAAAATTATTCTTTACAACTCAGACAGGAATGTTTGTCACCGATGGCACACAGGCTGGGACGACGCAATTACTGGCATCAGCGAAGAATTACTCCGGAATTGCCGCAGTTGGAGGCACCGTGTTTTACTATCTTGGTGAACCACCGATTGGAAATTCGGACTCCCCCGGTGGAACATTTTGGAAGACGGATGGCACCGTCGCTAACACGGTCTCCTTTTTGACCTGGAATAAGGCAGGGGGTCCAATCAACCCGGCTGTTTTCGACAACGCTATCTTCTTTGTGGCTCCGGGAAGCTCCACGCTCTACAAATTGAATCCTGCCTTGGACACAGTTGCGGAAGTGTCCAGCGCATTCACTGTGGATCCAGGAAGCGATTCGTATCCAGCATTTGTTGTCAGTACCGCAGGTCTGTTCTTCGCGGGACGGGAACCGTCCGTTGCTTCGGTACTCTGGATCCTTAATTCAGCGGACGGCACACCGAGTAAAGTGCAGGCACCTGATTCCGGGTCGATTGCAAAAGGCCTTGAGTACTTGACGACTTCAAACAACAGGGTTTATTTTACCGCATTTACATTGGCTACCAGTTTTGAATTATGGAGTAGTGATGGAACCAGTGCGGGCACCAGCATGGTGAAGGAAATTATTCCCGGCAGCATGAGTCCAGGTATTACGGCACTCACGGATGTAGACGGCGTACTATTCTTTTCAGCTAATAATGGCGTCCATGGGATTGAGTTGTGGAAATCCGAGGGGCTGGCATCAAACACGATCATGGTGAAAGACATTGTGCCGGGATCGGACAGCAGTGCTCCTCGCGGTCTCTTTAACCTCAACGGACTGTTGACATTCTTTGCCAGAAATCCGGAGTCCCTCTCGGAAACGCTGATGTGGTCCTCGGACGGTACAGACGCTGGAACGATGCCGATTGGCGCGGCACCAATTTCGCCAGCATTTCCGGTTGCCCTCGGCAACAGCGAAATCTTTGCAGGTGAGAACTCAACCGTCGGGCGTGAACTATTCATTGCTCGCATTGGTATTGCGCCAGCGACCCCAGTTGTCACCGGGCCAGTCGCTGTGACTAAGAACCTTCGTCCGACCGTGACCTGGAACGCGGTTCCAGGCGTGACCAAATACGAAGTCTGGATCCGAAATACATCGACGAACCAAAACCCGCTCGTTCTTGAGAC
>JBBJME010000083.1:0-26221 GCA_037719765.1 Planctomycetaceae bacterium | reverse complement strand
TTTCTCAACTCAATTCATCGCCGTTTGATGGCATGTATCAGGACAGACTCCTAGAGCTTGCTGCAGAGTTGATCGTGACCCAGTCCGATGCCTGCTCAAGCGGTTCTCGCAATGCAGACAGGACCATCCGCAGCAGCCACCAGCGCGCTCCGCTGTCGGACGGAAGATGAACGTCCGGATCGCTCTGGAAGATTTCGACGATGTGACTCATTGATCGCGGTGATGAGCGGGTCATCATCAGGCGACGGACTTTGTCGATCACACTGAAGGGCGTTGAACCTCTCACCGGCATCACTTCACGTTGCTGATCGCCTTTCTTTCGCCATCAGATTTGCAAAAACTGCCGTTCCTGTTCGAGCTTCTCCTCCACGGCCTGATGCTTGGGCTTCCAGTTGTCGCGCCTCATCCTATACGACCGAGCCAACACGCGCGGCGGACTCCAATACCGACGTTCATTCAGATCAGGATCGCCGTCCGCATGAGATTCCACTTCCGATTCCACAACGCGTCCCTGAGTTGCCACTATCGCCACCTCCATAGCGCCATGCCGCCCTGCTAAATCCATTTCACGCAGCGAAACAGATTCTCCAATATCCGGATACCCCAATCACCACCCAAATACCAACTTTGCTCCGCCCTGGACAACGCGGAAAGTAGAAAAACCTTGCTTCTCAGGAAGCGGAAGGCAGATTTTCGTGCGAATTCAACACTGTAAGTGCATTGCTCTAAACAAGTTATGACGTTGACAAAGGTTTGACACTCGCATGACGGCGACCCAACACGCTGCCGTTGTCGAATGTCGATAGGCATCGTATTGTTCCACGGTTGGAGTCTGGCTGAGGTAAATCCGTTGCTACGCAGCAATGCCAACCCCCTGAGTGAATTCTTCAGCGGGCCGAATTTTGCGTTCGTTTACTCAAAAAAAACCTGGGATGGAACTAATGAGCGTTTCCACTGCATCTGTGACTGCAGACCATGTACTCACTCCTGTTGAAATCAAACGCTTGCAGACTCAAGCGGACACAGACACTCTGGTTGCCGCATTTCATCGCGAGCAATTGCGCTGGAGTAACGTGGATTGGGTTGTGGCATTGTTTCTGATCGGGGTCCATGTGGGGGCTCTGGCGGCTCCATTTTTCTTCAGCTGGACGGGACTGGCGGTCTGCCTGGCGATGCACTGGGTCACGTGCAGTGTGGGAATTTGTCTTGGATATCACCGCTATCTGTCACACAAATCAATGAAGCTGAAAGCTCCTGCAGAATTTGTGGCGATGGTTTGCGGCTGCCTTAGCGGTGAAGGTTCACCGATGACGTGGGCAGCCACGCATCGTCTGCATCATCATAAATCGGATCAGGAAGGTGATCCTCATTCGCCAATCAGAGTAGATGGCTGGTGGTCACACATTCTGTGGCTGTTTCCGAAACGTTCGACCGAATCAGGCCGCGTACTTTATCGTCGCTATATTCCGGAGCTGGTCGATCGGCCAATGATGCAGTTTTTCGAAAAGACCTTTGCCTTGTGGTTGTGGGGCGGTGGTTTGGTCATGCTGGCAGCGGGATGTATTTTTGGTGGCTGGCGGATGGGTGTTTCACTGGTGGTCTGGGGGATGTGCGTGCGAATGGTCGCCGCCTACCACAGCACATGGTTTGTGAATTCCGCAACACATCTCTGGGGTTATCGCAATTACGACACACGCGATCATTCTCGCAATCTGTGGTGGGTCGCCATCCTTGCTTATGGTGAAGGCTGGCACAACAATCACCACGCTCATCCGGCCGTTGCTCCTGCCGGCCACAAGTGGTGGGAAGTTGATATCACATGGTGGTCAATTCGACTGCTACGAGCAGTTGGCCTGGCCTATGACGTCAAAGATCGCATTCCAAAAGGACGCCGAGCAGATGATGATGACGTGTCAACCGAACACACAGACTCTGCCCACGGCGAGATCCCGTCAGCTCTGACGGAAGTCGCTGCCTGATCAATCAACGCGAAGAATGCGTTCGCCATTGAGAATCTGGCCGTTTGAATTCGTGGCACGCACCTGAATCAGGTGCGTGCCTTTTTGTTGCACCGCAGGCATCGTGGCTTTCCACAGATGCGGACACACCATCGGCTTCGCCAGTTTTCGCCATGGCAGATTGTCGGGCAAGAACGGCTGTTCTTCATCAAACAATGCCTGAAAAATCGGATCCTCCTGACCACCACGCACCGCACACCGTGACATTGATCATGTGATGGTGAGGCTTCGACCCCTTCCAGCCGTCGGTGTCCGTCAGAATCACATGTTCGTGATGATGTGTATGCCCGTCTGCACAACCTCTCGGCCGTTCGAAACACCGACGCCCGCAAGTCCCGTCTCGTCCGCATCCCGCGTGTGGCTGCCGTTCGTATCGAGAAATACAACACCCGTCGCGACCGAAGCTACAGCATTTGCAGCCGAGGTCGAACTCAGCCCGCAGGCGACGGCGAAAAATGGCGGAACGGCTTTGAACAGGACCATGTCGGGGATCTTTCGTTAAGAATGACTTTCGCCGTCTTCACCAGCATCAAAAGGCGCGGGCTCACTCGTCTCACGTGCAATGGCATCATCCGCAATGGCCTCATTGCGTTCTCGTGGCGGAGCCGGGCCCATATACTGATAGAATTGACATTCCAGCCTGCCATTGTAGAGTTTTCTGCGACGCGGGGCGCGGCGGCCGAAATGCTTTTCAAACCAGGTGTTGGACGTGAGGACATAAAAACTCCACGTTGGCAGCGAATCACAGACGCGGCCTAGTTCCCTGTAGACGGCTTCTACTTCTTCCGGCTGGCCCATGCGTTCTCCATAGGGCGGATTGCAGACGACCACGCCATATTCTCGGCTGGATTTGAGTTCACTAATTTCCTGAACGCGAAACTGAATATCTCCGCCAACGCCGGCTTCCGCAGCGCTCTTCTCAGAAAGACGGATGGCGGCCGGATCATGGTCGCATCCCTGAATCGATTCGCTCATTCGAGGCTGTCGCAGATCCTTTGCTTCCGTGCGGACGTCCTTCCACATTTTTCGCTCCATCCAGGGCCAGTCCTCTGCGATGAATGAACGCCCGGATCCTGGTGCGATGTTCCGACCGATCAAAGCCGCCTCAATCGGAAGTGTGCCGCTGCCGCAAAACGGGTCGATGAACTGACGATCTCGATTCCAGTAGCTGAGCTGCAGCAATCCCGCCGCCATGGTTTCACGCAGAGGCGCAGGACCGGCGAATTCGCGGTAGCCTCGCTTGTGAAGTCCGTCGCCCGACGTATCAATGGTCAGCGTCGCTACGTCCCGTAACAGTGACACTTCGATGGCGAATTCCGCACCGGTTTCATCAAAACGAAACCGGTTGTACTTCTTCTTGAGACTTTCAACGATAGCTTTCTTGACGCATCCCTGTACGGAAGGCACGGCGTGGAGTCTGGATTGCACGCTGCGACCTGCGACAGGAAACGTCGCATCGACCGGAAGCAGATCGCTCCAGGGTAGGTTGACCGTCTTGTCGAACAGGGCGCCGAAATCCGGCGCATGAAACTCGCCGACTTTGATTAACAATCGATCGGCCGAACGCAACCACATGTTGCAGCGAGCAATATCCCGTTCATCCCCGGAAAAATGCACCTTGCCGTCCAGTGTTCGCATATCTTTGTAACCCAGGCGTTCGAGTTCCCTCGTCACGACGGATTCCAGGCCGAAAGTTGTGGTTGCGATTAATTCAAAACGCGGCATTTAATGAAGTCGTGAGCTGAGGGTGAATCTAAGGTTTTCAAAGAACGAAACCATGACCTGAAAAACCGGCTTCGATTGACAGATTGGACGATTGCGCGGACGCAGAGTCAATCCATGTCAGTTGGGGATGTTGAGATTGCTGAGATTTGGGGATTGTTGGTCAGATTCGCCGTCGAATTGTCGGGGAGAGCCATGACTCTGCGATACGAATGCTGGCGAGCGTCGATTGAATTCGGGCGATATGTGAGACCGATTCAGGGACGCTGCGCAGGATGCGGAAGTCGGCGGAGTTCAGTTTCTGTTCCAGACGGTGAAGTGAATGCAGCATGGTTTCGCGGAATTTCTGCAGCGCGTGGTGGTCGAGGTCAGTCCTGAGCAGCAGGGTTTGAGTGTTGGTGCGTTCGCGTTTCAGCATCGCCAGCGTGGTGTGCTGACTGCGATAAAGCAGCCCGTCGACGTACGCGCGGCGCAGGCGACTTTCAGAGTCAAACTGGTACACTGGGTCCTGTCCGATGAAAATGCTCATTGCCGAATTTGAACGAAACCCGATCGTGATGAGTGAATTGAAACCAACGACAGACAATTCAACACGATGTGGCAGCGCCACGGCTTCCCGCATCAGGTCTTCGCGATCCTCTTCATGTTGCGCCATAATGCTTTAACCTTCAGACTGGGCACCAACCGACGGGCGCAACGATTCATAGCTGACCGTGCGGAATATACATTGATTTCATAGCTCAGCGTGCTCCCCGACGGGAAATCTTATGTCCGAAGAAATCACGGCCTTCCATGAAGCGGGGCACGTTTACGCGGCGATCAGCGTCGGGGCGAAGGTGCGATCCGTCACGATTGACCCGGACAACGATGAGGGGCCGAATCGGTCCGGCGATACCGTCGTGATCTGGGATCGTCGCCGTTTTTCACAGCAGGACCTGATGGAAAAAGGGGCATGGGTCGCCCTGGCGGGTCCTGTGGCTGAAATGATTCATTCACAGAAGCCTTTTCATCCGGCGGCAATTGCCGAATGGCGACAGGATTGGAAAACAGCGTTCGAATGCCTTGTCGGCATCAGCAATATCCAGAGGCGCATTGCCAGACTGGAACAGATCACGATGGAATTGTATCAGGCATTCACGGAAGATCACCACTGGGCTGCGATCGGTGCTGTGGCGGATAATCTGTTGGCGCATGAAACGTTGGACCAGGAAATGCTGGAGGAAATCGTCGAGCCGTGGATAATGGATTCCTGAAACCGCTGATGGGCTGGCGGCATGGACCGACCCGCTGGTTGACAGAATTCGGTCTCCTGTCACAACTGTCCGGAATTTGGCAAAGTTGGAGTATCGCGGCGGTCGAAGCCAATAGATGGTGGCTCAGAAATTGGCACCTAACGACGGCAATACTCTTGTATTCAACTTCAAAAATGTGCATTTTGATGTGACATTTTGCGGTCGAAAGCCGTCTCGACGGTGTTTGAATGATGGAAACCCGTGATGGGGGATGTCTAGAATAAAAACGAGTGTGTTCCGAGAAGGCTGCCGACCTGCGATTCGCAGATCGGCAGAGTGGCTTTAAACACTCAATAACTTAAAGAAATCTGATCATAGCTTTGCCGGAGTTGACGATGAGCAATTTTTCCTGGCTGTTCCGCTGCCTGTCCCTTGCCGCTTTATCAGCATCGCTCGCGATGCCTGTGGGTGAAGCTCAAGCTGCAGATGCTGCGGATGAGCTGCAGCAACGTCAGGTTCAGTTGTCGAACTCATTGAAAAAAGTGCGGGAGGCGGTTGTTGGTGTCTCGGACGGGTTGGGCGTAGGCAGTGGAGTGATCGTCAGTGCAGACGGCATCGTGCTGACGGCATCGCACGTTGTGACGACCCGCAATCGGCGGTCGCGGAACGAACAAGCCACGATCACCATGGCGGATGGTCGCCAGTTTGGCGCGACAGTGCTGGGAAAGGACCGTGATTCCGATGCGGCGGTTCTGCGAATCAACGAATTGCCGGATGACAAGTCTGGTTTCCCATTCGCGGAGATGGGGCGTACGTCGGAGGCCAAAGTGGGCAAGTATTGCTTCGCCATGGGACATCCCGGGGGATATCGTCGCGAACGTGAAGCGCCTGTGCGATTCGGGAGAATTCTTTCGATCGGTCACCGAACGGTGGTGTCAGACTGTGCCATTCTCCTGGGAGACTCCGGTGGCCCTCTGTTCGATATGGACGGGAAAGTGATCGGCATCCACAGCATGATCACCAGTCTGATTATCGAAAACCGTCACGTTGCGATTGACAGCTTTCATCACGACTGGGATCGCTTGCTTGCTGGCGATCGTTGGGGCCACCTGCGTTCTACGGACAATGACCTCGTGCAGTCAGGATTTTTCGGGGTGCAGTTGAAGTGGAAGGATTTCGTCCCGGCCGTCTCGCAGGTCATTCCGAACTCTCCGGCGGAAAAGGCAGGCCTGAAGCAGGGCGATGTTCTGCTCACAATAGAAAACAGCAAAATTGCGGATCGGCTGGACCTCAGTACCACGCTGGATCTGCTGGAAGAAGAGCAGGAGATCGAAGTCGGGATTTTTCGCGATGGCAAAGAAACGAAGATCGCTCTCGTGACAGGCGACGATGCTGAAGCAGCGGAAGGCTCAGACGATGAGGACGCTCCGCAGCGTGGATCGAACCATGCGGAAGATCAGGATCGCGAACAGGAAATTATGGATCAGTTAAGCGAGAATCGCACGATTGGCAGTTTCGAAAAGCGGGATGCCCGGGAACTCGGTAAGTTTTCTACGGTCGTGAAACCAAATCAGAACAGCGTGGTTTCAATTCGTGACGGCGGTTTACTGATGTGTCTCGGAACGGTGATGTCAGCCGACGGATACATTCTGACGAAGGCCAGCGAACTGCACGGCGCAATTGATCCAGAAGTGATTTTTCCGAACGGTCGACGGTTCAAGGCTCAGGAATTGGCAACCGACTATGCGTTTGACCTGATGTTGCTTAAGGTGGATGCCAGGGACCTGCAGCCTGTGTCTCTGGAAGTGCAGAAGTCTGCGAATGTCGGCGACATTGCTGTGCTGCAAAACGGCAAGGGTGAAGCCTTGATGCCCACCGTGATTAGCGTGAAGACGCATTCCATGGAAGGCGCCAACAAGGCGTTTATGGGGATCCGAATGGCAGAAGATGGCAATGGCGTAAGGATCGAACATATTCTTCCTGGAGGGGCGGCACAACGCAATGGGATGAAACTGGGCGACGTAATTATGTCTCTCAACGGACGCGCCGTGGATCACCCGACCACTTTGGCCGCCGCGATTGGTGCGTTTAAACCGGGTGACAAGATCTCTGTCCGTTCATGTGCGAAGACAAGATCGCACGATGGACCTACTGCTCGCCAAAGCTTGTCAACGAAGACACGATGCTGCCGCTGTACCGTGACCAGCAGTTTGAAGGTCAGTCGTAAGTACGCATGCCGGTGGCTTTCCGCAGGCCATCCAGATCGACGCTGACGTCTATCCTCGTCAGGTCGGCGGTCCTTTGCTGGGACTGAATGGGAAAGCCCTCGGAATTGTGATCGCACGTGCCGACCGCTTCGGCCTTCGCCATCCCTGCGGACGCCGTGGCCACCGTGTTTGAACAGCTGAAGGTAGAAGCGAAGAACAAGGCGAATCCTTAGAGTCGATTGAGGAGTCGTTCGCCACCCAGGACTTCGGTTATTGAAATGTGGAAAGACTCGACGCAGAGCAGCAATCGCCTGCGAAGCTCCGGGACAGGATTGACCGCCGTACGGAGATCTCAATCAATCGCCCGATTCTTTTTTTGCCTTCGGTGTCGCCGCAGGTTTCGTCTCAGACTTTGCGGAATCGCTCTTGCTGGAATCAGACGTCGTCGAAGTTGAAGATTCGTGGGCTTTCTTTGCTGCGTCCGCGCCTTTTTTGTAGGACTCGCTGCGATAATCAGTCTGATAGAATCCAGAGCCCTTAAAGATGATGCCGCCGCCAGCGCTGATGATCCGTTCGGCTTTGGCCTTTTTGCACTTGGGGCATTTCTTCGTCGGCTCGGCTTTGATCGACTGGAATTCTTCCCACTTATTATTACACGCGTCGCATCGATATTCGTAGGTTGGCATGAAATCACATCTCGAAACAAAGCAGGAAACACAGAAAAACGGTGGCTAGCGCCATTCCGCTCATAACCGCACTCGACTATCCCTCTGGCGGAGCAGAGGAAACTATCACACGTGCCGGCCTGACGACTCGATCATGCAGGCGGTAGCCCATTTCCACAACCTGCAGGACCGTCATTGGTTCGTGATCAGCGGATGGAATTTGAGTCAGTGCTTCGTGCAGATTGGGATCAAAAGGTTTTCCGAGCGCGTCGATCGGCTCCGCCGCATGAGCTTTGAGCGTATCTCGAAACTGCTGAGCTACCATCCTGATGCCATTGAGCAGTGTCTGCATATCACCCGTCTGTTCTGCACTGCTCACGGCGCGATTGAGTCCATCGAGTCCGGGGAGAATATCCCGCAAGAGTCGCAGTGATTCGAACTTGCGGGCTTCGTCCTGTTCCCGCTGAATGCGACGCCGAAAATTGTCCGTGTCCGCCTGCATGCGGATCATACGGTTTTGCAGGTCATCAAACTTTGACTGCAGTTCGGCATTGAGGATCGGAGATCCAGGATCCTGCGCCAATCCCTCCGCGAATGCATGCACGACCGTTTCGTCACCGGCGGAGGATGGTTGGTCAGAGTTGTTGGTGTTTGGTTCTGCTTGTGTCATGAATAAACCCTATTCTTCTGTCTCTTCCTGGCCCGAAAAAAACTGTTTCACTTTTTCGAAGAATGATTTGCTGTGAGGCATTACATCTTTGTGATCCAGATCGGAGAGTTTTCGCAGCAGTTCTTCCTGTTCCGCGGACAACTTGCGCGGCACTTCAACCTGTATCTCGACCAGCAGATCACCGGTTCGTCCGTTTCCGCCGCGAGGATCCGGCATTCCGAGGCCGCGAAGCCGATTGACTTCGCCCGGTTGCGTCCCAGGCTTGATCTTGAGTGATTCCGGCCCCTTCAACGTCGGGATCACAATCTCCGCACCCAGTGCTGCCTGACCAAACGTGATCGGCAGACGATACATGAGATCCTGTCCTTCGCGCTGAAAGAGGGGATGCTTCTTGACATCGACATCAACGAACAGATCGCCACGCGGACCGCCGTTGAGCCCGGCTTCACCTTCGCCGCGAAGGCACATCTGCATCCCCGCATCGATTCCTGCAGGAATGGCAATCTCCCGTGTCACTTCCTTCAACAGCCGACCCTGGCCGTTACATGAAGGACAGGAACTCTTCACCACCGTCCCGCGTCCTCGGCAGGCCGGGCACGTTGTTTGAAATTTGAAGAATCCTGAGACTGAATCACCTGCCCCTGCCCGCCGCAGATCGAACACTTCATCGGTGAAGTCCCTGGCTTGCAGCCGGACCCCTGACACGTGTCGCAGGCTTCGTGTCGCGAGATGCGAAGTTCGCGCTTGCAACCACTAAATGCTTCCGTCAGGTCAATCCGAATTTTCGTCTGCAGTGATTCACCGCGTGACGCCCCTGAGCGACGACCACCACGTGAGCCACCGCCTCCGCCGAATTGAAATCCAAAGCCTTCAAAAAGATCCCCAAACGCACCGAAGACGTCGTTCACATCCTGGAAGCCCGCCCCGCCACCTGCACCGCGTACACCGGCATGTCCCAGCCGATCGTAGCGCGCACGTTTGTCGGCATCGCTGAGTACCTCGAACGCTTCGGCCGCTTCCTTAAACGAGTTGATCGCGTTTTCGTCGTCGGGATTGCGATCCGGATGAAACTTCAAAGCCAACTTTTTGTAGGCCTTCTTCAGTTCGTCGGGTGACGCAGTGCGGACCACGCCGAGAACTTCGTAGTAGCATCGCTGAGTCGTCATCATCAGAAACCAGAGAGAGGTGTCAATCGCGAGGTTGAAGTGAAACAGATATCTTCAAAAACCGCGTCATTTGCCTGTCGGGCGTGATTGGTGTAAACGAACGCGGGACACCATTGCTGGTGCCCCGCAGATTCAGGATCGGGACGTGAAGGCATCATGTGGTTCCAGCGAACCCGCAAATCAGCCAGTCCTGTATCACTAACGCACAACGCCTTCGGAAGCCGACTTCTTGCCGCCCTCAGCGTCTTCAATCTTTGTAACCAGAACCTGAGTCGTCAGCATCAGCCCCGCGATTGAAGCGGCGTTCGACAGCGCGCTTCGCACGACTTTGGCCGGGTCCAGAATTCCGGCTGTCAACATATCGACGTATTCGTCTTTCGCAGCATCGTAGCCCATTGCTCCCTTCAGCTGCCGAACTTCGTCAACAATGACAGCCCCGTCTTTGCCGCAGTTGCTGGCAATCGTGCGAGCTGGTGCCTCGAGAGCGCGGACGATAATGCCTACACCAATCGCTTCGTCACCAGTGGCTTCGACCTTTTTGACAGCGTCGATTGCTCTCAGCAATGCCACGCCACCGCCAGGCAGAATACCTTCTTCGACTGCAGCACGAGTCGCATGAAGCGCGTCTTCCATACGTGCCTTAGTCTGCTTCATTTCCGTTTCCGTCGATGCACCGACGGAAATCACGGCTACACCACCGGTCAACTTCGCCAGGCGTTCCTGGAACTTCTCGCGGTCATAGTCGCTGTCAGTCTTTTCGATATGATCCCGAATCTGCTGCACGCGAGTCTTGATGACTCCTGGCTTACCGGCACCTTCGATGATCGTGCAGTCGTCTTTAGTGACTTCGACGCGACGAGCACTCCCCATTTGAGCCAGTTCGACGGATTCCAGCTTGATTCCAAGGTCTTCGGAAATCAGCGTACCTCCCGTCAGCACAGCCATGTCGCCCAGCATTGACTTGCGGCGATCACCGAAGCCCGGTGCCTTGACCGCACAGACTTTCAAAATGCCGCGAAGCTTGTTCACAACCAGTGCCGTCAAGGCTTCGCCGTCAATGTCTTCCGCGATGATCAGCAATTGCTTGCCGGATCGAGCCACCTTTTCGAGCAAAGGAACGAATTCCCGCAGGCTGCTGATTTTCTTTTCGAACAGCAGGATCAGGCAGTCTTCCAGCACGCACTTCATGTCTTCAGCCTGAGTCACGAAGTAAGGACTAATATAGCCCTTATCGAACTGCATGCCTTCGGCAAATTCAAGAGTTGTGCTGTTGCCTTTCCCTTCTTCGACAGTGATCACGCCATCACGACCGACACGCTCCATTGCGTCAGCAATCATGTCGCCGATCGCTTTGTCATTGTTTGCAGAAATTGCACCAACCTGTGCGATTTGCTTCTTTGATTCAACAGGCTTGGCTTGCTTTTCAAGACTCTTCAAAGCCGCCTCCACCGCCAGTTCGATGCCTTTGCGCACGACAGTCGGATTTGCTCCCAAAGAAATACTGCGGAGACCCTCGCCGTAGATTGAACGGGTGAGCACTGTTGCGGTCGTCGTCCCATCTCCCGCGGTATCGCTGGTTTTGCTGGCCACTTCGTTGACCAGCTTAGCACCCATGTTTTCATATGGGTCTTCCAGTTCCACTTCTTTACTGACGGTCACACCGTCTTTGGTCACGACGGGGTTACCGAAGCTTTTGTCAATAATCACGTTGCGACCGGTTGGCCCCATCGTCACAGCGACTGCTTTCGCCAGTGTCTCCACACCGCGCTGCAGCTTGAGTCGGGCTCGATCGTCAAACAAGAGTTGCTTTGCCACTTCTAAGGCTCCTTCAGCGGTTAAGACGCTGCAATGATTTGGGGTATATGCAAGATGAACTACAGAAAAAAGTCAACTACCGACAGAACACTCCGCAACGAGTGTCCTGTCGATGCGTTCCAGGCCGACTAGACCAGCTTCGCCAGAATGTCGCTCTCGCGCAGGATTTTGACTTCTTCGCCATCGATTTCGATTTCCGTTCCGCCGTACTTTCCGAAAAGAACCTGATCGCCAACTTTAACGCTGAACGGTGAACGCTCACCGCTGTCCAGCATACGGCCTGGGCCGACAGCGATCACAGTGCCACGCTGCTGCTTTTCTTTCGCAGCATCCGGCAACACAATCCCGCCAGCAGTCGTTTCTTCGGCTTCGTTTGGACGGACTACAACACGGTCATCAAGTGGATTAATTTTCATTCGAGATCAGCTCCGTAAATTCCGAGCCCAGCTCGGAGTGTTATGTAAAATGAATTCAAACAAGACAATGTTTGAGATCAGCAGATGGAAAAAGATCCGGGACAAGCCCAGGACTACATCATTCCTGGCATGCCGCCCATTCCGCCCATGCCACCCATACCCATGCCTCCCATTCCGCCACCGCCATCGTGGTGATGATCGTCATGGTGCTCGTCTTCGGCCTTCTTCGGCTCATTCACAACGATGCAGTCGGTCGTCATCAGCAAAGTCGCAACGCTCATCGCGTTCTGCAGAGACGTGCGGACGACTTTTGTCGGATCAATCACACCGAAGGCCAGCATATCGCCGTACTTGTCGTTCGTGCGCGTCGTATCCGTAGTTGAATTTCTTTTCTTTTTTAACTCGATTCGCCACCATCGCGCCATCGAGACCAGCGTTCTCAGCAATCATCCGGAGCGGCATTTCCAGCACGCCGCGAACAAGTTGCACGCCGTACTCTTCATCGTTCTTCAATGAGAGTTCGTCGAGGGCAGAAGCACATCGCAGCAACGCGACACCGCCACCAGGCACGATGCCTTCTTCGATCGCGGCTCGTGTCGCCGCAAGAGCATCGTCGATCAGATCCTTGCGTCCCTTCATCTCTGTTTCAGTTGCTGCACCGACATTGATCTGAGCCACGCCGCCTGCCAGCTTGGCCAGACGTTCCTGAAGCTTTTCGCGATCATATTCACTGTCCGTACCTTCTATTTCACGTCGGATCTGCTCGACGCGGCCGGTGATATCGGCCTTCTTACCGCCACCTTCGACGATGATGGTCTTGTTGGCGTCGATGCGAATTCGCTTCGCTTTGCCCAGATCTGAAAGCTGTACGTTTTCCAGCTTGATTCCAAGATCTTTGAAGAACGCTTTGCCGCCGGTCAGAACAGAATGTCTTCCATCATGGCCTTGCGACGGTCCCCGTAACCAGGGGCCTTCACAGCAGCTACCTTGACGATGCCACGCATCTTATTCACAACCAGCGTAGCCAATGCTTCGCCTTCGACATCTTCAGCGATGATCAACAAAGGCACTCCGGCCTTGGAAATCGCTTCCAACAGAGGCACCATCTGCTTGGCACTGGAAATCTTCTCTTCGTGCAGCAGGATACGGCAGTTGTCGAACACGACTTCCTGCTCGTCGTCATTCGTAATGAAGTGAGGTGACAGATAGCCGCGATCGAACTGCATGCCTTCGACAAGCTCAACCTCGGTTGTAACGTGCCGACCTTCTTCTACAGTAATGACCCCGTCCTTGCCCACCTTCATCAGCGCGTCGGCCAGAATCTCGCCAATTTCTGAATTGTTGTTGCCGGCAATCGCTGCAACCTTGGCGATGGATTCACGGTCAGTCGCTTTCACGGGCTTTGACATCTTGCCCAAGGCTTCAATGACAGCTGCAACCGCCTTATTCGCACCGCGACTCAGCGCCATTGCATCGGCACCAGCAGCAATGTACTTCAGTGCTGAACGGAAAAGTGCTTCGGAAAGCACAGTCGCTGTGGTCGTACCGTCACCCGCCACGTCATTGGTCTTGCTGGCAGCTTCTTTCACCAATTGAACAGCGACGTTTTCGTACGGGTCTTCCAGCTCGATATCTTCAGCGACGGTCACTCCGTCCTTTGTTACTTTCGGTGCCCCCCAACCCTTATCCAGCACAGCATTACGGCCTCGGGGCCCTAATGTACTGGCGACTGCTCTGGACAATTTCGATACGCCGGACAGCAGGCTCTTACGCGCCTCTTCGTCAAACGTCAGCAACTTAGCCACGGCTTCTCCTCAAACTTTCAACGCAGTTATTATGGTTCACTTCAGGCCAAAAAGTACTCGATCAATGCTGATCGTTGCACAGAGTGGCAGAGTCTTCAGGAATGGCTTCGCGGAGTGCAAACCCTGTGCCGACTTAAATTGTTGCGATGTAACATGCTTGCAATGCGTGGTTTACGAATTTCATGTCAAGTCTGACTCTGCAGAGATCTGCCACAATCCGACTTTTTGGCAGACGGCACACCATTTGGATTTGAAGCTGGCGCGGAGTCGAACACGCTGTTGCAAATTGATACAAGCACTTTCACATCTTGGATTTCGCGTCTGCAATCTGCCAAGTTTGGCAGTGAATGGAGACCATTCGGGTAGGGTTTGTACTACCAGTGGATTTCAAGAATCTGTGCAATTCGTGGCAAATTTCAGGAAAATTTGCCAAATTGTGGCCTCTTACGTACGTAAATAGCGAGGGTGCTGCAAATTATGCTGATACTAGCATGAGATTTGCTCTGCCTATGCGAACCACTGTCATTAGTTGTTTGTCTGAAGTGAAATGTCTTCCTTCGGAGCGCATGGATGAAAACTGCTTGATCGGCACCTCAAAGTCATCGTTTAATTTTGCAAAGGAACCTGCAAGATGCTTGTTCTCAGTCGAAAAATCGGAGAGTCAATCCAAATCGCTGGAGACATCCGCGTCACGGTAACAGAAGTACGTGGCGGGCGCGTGCGTCTTTCAATTGAAGCACCATCGGATGTTCGAGTACTCCGCAAGGAGATCGCAGATAATGTGGCGAAACAGGCCACGCCTGAGATACCCTCTGATTCTGATCACTAAAGTCAGCTCGCCCTCTGAGAGAGCCAGAGGCGCAAGCGAAGCAACGATTGCGGCATGCCGTGTTGACTTCATTTGCGCTTCTGGCTTTTTTCATGCGCCGAGAAACCTGCTTGACTTCATCAACCCCATTTTGAAAGTACTTCGATCAATGGCAGACTGGATTGAACCACCGGCAAAAGCCCCTGCGTTTTCACTTACGGCGACCGACGGCGCCACTGTGAAATTATCGGAACTCAGAGGAAAGGCTGTTGTGCTCTACTTCTATCCGAAAGATGACACACCGGGCTGCACGAAAGAAGCATGCGCTTTTCGCGATCGACTGACGGAAATCCAGAAGCTGGGTGCGGTTGTGCTTGGTGTGAGTGCGGATGACGTCGCGAGTCATAAAAAGTTTTCCGAGAAGTTCACCCTGAGTTTTCCATTGCTGGCTGATACGGATCATCAGATGGCGGAAAAGTACGGTGCCTGGCGTGAGAAGAACATGTACGGCAAAGTCTCCATGGGGATTCAGCGATCGACATTCCTCATTGATGCCCAGGGTGCCGTTGCAAAGGTGTGGAAAAAAGTGTCTGTCGACGGCCACGACCAGCAGGTGATCGATGCGCTGAAGGCGCTCGCGGACGGTTGATAAAATATTTACAGTTCGAGCACACCGATGACGTTTGAACCGACGGAAATTCGAAAGGGCGTGCGAGTCCTCAGCAGGAACGACCCGATCCTTGCCGGTGTCATGCGCAGCGTTGGGCCGTTCACGTTGAAGGCGGATCCGGGTGGATATGAGATTCTGGTGAGATCGATTCTTTCGCAGCAGATCTCTGTGGCCGCCGCTCGAGCAATTCGCGGTCGGTTACAGGCCATGCTTCCTGCCGGAAAACTGACTGCGAAGAACATTGATGCCTTGTCCGACGACCAATTGCAGTCGGTTGGGGTCTCCCGTCAAAAGCAGACTTATTTGAGGCATCTGACGTCCTGCACTCTGGATGGCACCATCAACTTTCGTCGAATTGCGAAGGAATCGGATGAAGACGCGGTTGCCGAGCTGATTCAGGTCAAGGGCATCGGTCGCTGGACAGCTCAGATGTTTCTGATGTTTTCCCTCGGCCGGATCGACGTATTCGCCCCGGACGATCTTGGGCTCCGAAATGCAATTGAAAAACTGTACGAACTGCCCGAAAAACCATCCCGCTCCGAACTGGAGCAGCATGCTGGCAAATGGCGTCCTTATCGAACGATTGCATCGTGGTATTTGTGGCGATCGCTGGAACAGAAAGTGATCGCCGACGAATTCCCGGTTTGAGGCGAGGGCGGAGTCGATTTGGCACACAACGTGCGAATGCAACGAGCTTGAGCGCGCTGATGCGACACAGTTTTCGCGACACTGCCGGCAAAATCTCCGGAGCCCCGGCGGTTTGTGACTGTCACAGATGCCCATCGTGATAATGCTGCTTTCGATCAGATTCCGCACAGAATCTGGCAACCGGCCACGGAGTGTTCGGCGACAATCATTTCATGCCCGCCCCTGTCGGCGTGAGGTTTAGCGGACAGACGCCCAGCGCAAACAGCGACGAAGCGTTACGGCCAAATTGGCGGTCAATTCTTCGCTATTTGGCCTCGTCGCGCCTTCGTGGCAAAATGTCATAATTCTCGCGAAACTTTCCTTCTGTCCTGGTGTTCAAAGCCGTGAGAGCAATGAAATACCGCGCAGTGCTGCCGTGCGCGGCCATGACTGTGAGTTGTTTTCGCGATTATGCCAAAGGAACGGGGCCGACTGACTCTGAACTTCCGTGTTTGCAGGCTTCGGTTGAGCAGACCAGTCGACCCCATTCCCTTGGCACAATCAGCCAGCAATTAGGGTATCCGATCCAGGCTGCAGATTTCCAGCCAATCGCTGTAGAATCGTCGAGTCGGATTCTTCCTTGTGCCACAGTCTCGTATACTGGCGTGTCCCGTGCAGAGCGGATCTGAAAGCACGACATCCTGTAACGCCTGCCGCTTAACTCCTGCCCTCCACGATTATGTTGATTCGTTATGCTCAGCACGCACTGCCAACGTTTTCGTCCTGCCGCTCAAAACCGCCGGGAACTGCTTCAGAATCTCGCCTGTGGATTCGGTTCCGTGGCCATGACGCATCTGCTTTCGTCAGCGACTGGCAATGCAGAAGAATTGAACGCACGGACGACCGCTCCGGTTGAGGGGCTCGCACCGAAGCCTACCCATTTCGATCCGAAAGCGCACAGCGTCATTTTCCTGTACATGGATGGCGGCGTATCGCAGGTCGATTCATTCGATCCGAAGCCCCAGCTGGACAAATGGAACGGGAAGCCGTTTCCGACGAAGATCGAACCGACTCAATTCAATAACATCGGCAACACACTCGCCAGTCCGTGGAAGTTCCAGCAGTACGGTGCCAGCGGGATTCCGGTGAGTGATCTGTTTCCGCATACCGCACAGCACGTCGATGAATTTGCCGTGATCCGGTCGATGACATCGAGTTTTCCGGAACACACCAATGCGAACTACTTCCTGCACACGGGTTCCGGCCTGCAGGGACGTCCGTCGATGGGGGCCTGGTTTGGTTATGGCCTCGGAACCGAATGTCAGGACCTGCCGCATTTCGTGGTGCTGAACGGTGGACTGATACCGCCAGGTGGGCTAGACAATTTTGGCAGCGGATTTCTTCCGGCAAGTTATCAGGCGTCGGTATTTCGCATCAGCGATCCGCCGGTAGCCGATATCAATCGACGCGAACCGAGCGACGAACTTCAAAAGCGAAAACTGGCCCTCATTCGACAACTGGATCAGCAGGCTGCTGAACGTTTCGGGCATGATGATCAGGTGGAATCGGCCATTCGAAATTATGAACTCGCCGCGCGGATGCAGCTGGCCGTCCCCGATCTGATGAATTTGACGGAAGAGACGCGAGAGACTCAGGAGATGTACGGAATTTTTGATGAGTTCCCCAACACAACCACGTTTGGAAAGCAGTGTTTGCTCGCACGACGACTCGTCGAACGAGGCGTGCGATTCATCGAACTGACGTGCCCTGGCGGCAACGGTGATCGGTGGGACCAGCATTCCAACCTGATCGACGGACACACAAAGAATGCAAAGACAGTCGATAAACCCATTGCGGGTCTGCTGTCAGATCTCAAACAGCGGGGCCTGCTGGAACGAACTCTGGTCGTTTGGTCCGGCGAATTTGGTCGGACACCATTTGCTCAGGGCAATGACGGTCGTGATCACAATCAGTATGGGTTTTCCATATGGATGGCCGGTGGAGGAATTCGGGGAGGCACGATTTACGGAGCCACCGATGAATTCGGCTACAAGGTGGTTGAAAATAAGGCTGAGATGCACGACCTGCACGCGACAATGCTCCACCTGATGGGAATCAATCACGAACAACTCACCTACCGCTTCAGCGGCCGCGACATGCGACTGACCGATGTGCATGGCGTGGTGCTGAAGGACGTGCTGTTGTAGCGAGGATCGTCACATGGCCAATTCCCGTGCCGCGTCTCCGTCATTTAGTGCGCCGATTTGCGTTATGACAAGAATCACAATTCTCAGCGGCACCCTGATCTGGACGGTGATCTTTGAAGCCGTCACCTGCCTGCTCCGATTCGGACTGCGGCTGGAATCGACTCGTGACACGGCATCGACGATCGGAGTGTTGACGTTTGGTCTGCGGATTCATCACAGCTACGTCGGCGTCGCTCTGATTCCAATCGCGATGCTGGTTGAAAGACGCTGGCCTGAGGTCGGGCGGCATGTGCTGATGATCGGTATTGGGCTTGTTCTGAGCGACCTCATTCACCACTTCATTGTGCTCTGGCACTTCGTGGGAAGTCCGCAGTTCGATCTGTTTTACGTGCGTCTGTGATGACCCTTGATATTCTGAACCAGGCCGCCGTCGACGAGATGCCAATCTTCGCGTGAGCACGGTGATGCCGGAATGGAAGTTGCTGCTCATCCACGAATATGAATCCTCCGGCAACTGACTCGAGGTTTATTGCTGCCGGGGTTCAACCCACTAGAAAGGCACAGTCAGTGAAATGGTCTCGAATCTGGATCCTGTTGAAGAAAACCCTCAACGACTTCAACGAGGATAATTGTATGCAGGTGGCCGCCGCATCGTCCTACTACATGCTCTTTTCATTGCCTGCCACGATGACTATCGTGATTGCAGTTGCAGGGACCGTGTTTGAACCGGCGGATGTTCGCGGTCGGGTGGCAAATGAAATCAGGAATATCGTCGGTGATGCCGGCGCAGAACAAGTGATGACAATGCTGTTAAACTCAAAGATGCCGGGCGGCGGTTTGTTCGCATCGCTTGTGGGTATCTGCACGCTGCTATTTGGAGCAACAGGAGTTTTGCTTCAATTGCAGGAAGCGATCAATACAGCGTGGAACATAAAGCCTCGACGTGATGAAAGGTTTTACATTCAATTCATGGTGAAAAGAATGGTTTCGTTTGCCATGCTGATTGGGATTGGGTTCATACTTATCGTGTCGCTTACCTTCGATGTCATTCTCACTGCCATTAACGACAAACTGTCGATGTGGCTACCCGAGGGCGCTGGGCGGTCTGTCTTATGGATTGCCCACTTGGTTGTGACGTATTCACTTTTGATTGCCTTCATTGCTGGCATGTATCGATATCTGCCAGACACAAGGATTGACTGGAAAGATGTGTGGGTCGGTGCTGTGTTTACGGTGACATTGTTTGTGATCGGCAAGGAGGTGCTTGCAGTGTACCTTGGCCGCACGGATATTACTTCAGCCTACGGCGCAGCCGGTTCATTGGCACTGATCCTGCTGTGGCTGTTTTATTCCAACCTGATTTTCTTGTTGGGAGTAGAGTTGACTCAGGCATGGACGCGGCGAAACGTCCCGGACGTCGAGTTAACCGCAACTGTTTGAGGACATTCTTCCACTTCCAAGGACCGACTGGGAACGCGATCAGGTCGTCAGGACATGCATGAGGTCGTCGAATCTGCTGAATGAATCTCGGCGCAAAGTTGTCCGGACATCGCTTGACGGTCACGTCGGTGCTCCTGAGATCGGCGTTTTGTGTCGAACCGCTGCCATCCGGACGCCTTGTCATTGCCTGCATGTGTCGATTCGAGTGCAGATGGTTCGTCGCGGCGATCATCAGGCGGGTGAGCTGCCATCGTGATCGGCCAGCAACCGTCTGTCACATGCCGCAGAAACGCCTGAATCCTTCATGGAATCGCCTTACGACAAAATGGCTTACCGGCAACGGGACCTCTCCCAAACAAGCGAATGACTGCATGTTTCGATCGACATAATTCTTGCAAAGCGACAGACGTTTTTGACTGAAGAATTAGACCGGCAACGAGCATTCTGACGTCAGATTTGCAATCGGCGAGATCGCGGCTCACTATTTGCGAGGCTCCACTGATGACGCAATAGAGGAATTGGTTCCTCAGCATGCGAAAGATTTTTTCATGACAGGAGTTAAGAATGAGCACTGCCACATGTCAGACGACGGTAGGAGTCTTCTCTTCCAGGGAAGCGGCGGATGCAGCAATTTCAGAATTGCATCGATCAGGTTTCAGCGATCGTGAAGTTGGCCTGATACATCGCGATTCCCAGGATACGAAGAAAGTCCGGGAACGAAAGAACACAACGGTGGATGACGACGACGATGACGCCGAGGCTGCGTCCGGCGGCGCGGTGACCGGAGCCGTCACAGGTCTGGGAATTGGGGCTCTCGTCGGTGCCGGCGTTCTCGCCGGAATCATTCCCGTCATTGGGCCAGCACTGTTTGCCGGTACCCTTGGCGTATTGGCGTCCAATGCAGCCGGCGGGGCAGCGGTGGTTGGTCTTGTCGGGGCACTTACTGGCTGGGGACTCTCGAAGGAGGATGCGACGTATTATGAGAGTGAAGTGTCCGCTGGACGATCCATTGTCACGGTCACCTCGGATCGCTGTGAGGAAGCTCAACAGATCCTGACGCGACACGGGGGAACCACTCGCGCAAAGGTTGTGCGGTGACACAACCCTGTGCCCGATAGGTATCTTTGAATCTTGCTGAATTAAGTCCAGACGAAGACCAAAGGCCTGGCGTTAGATTAAACAATGAATGCAGGCAGGGTGAATCATCGCCCTGCCTGCATTCGACATGCGCCCTCCCTCGGAAATCCAATGAGTGACCTCCTCAATGCTTTGCAATGGCCAGCGATGGCAATCACGCTGACGGCCGCCTGGCTCGTGTCATCTCGCAGCAACCGCAAACGTCGATCAGGGTTTTGGTGCTTTGTTGTCAGCAACGTCTGTTGGATAGTCTGGGCTTGGTTTGAGCATGCTTATGCGCTGATTGTGATGCAACTCGGGCTGTTTGCTATAAATGTTCGTGGGGCGCAGAAGAATCAACTCGACGCCGAACTGAAGAAGAATGACTGAAATCCCTACGTGGGGAAGGCGACGCGACCACACGAAACTTGACGGCTCCTCGCGCAGAGTGGAACCGCGACGAATAAGGCACATTTGCGGGAAGCAGTCACTTGCGGAAGGACAGGATTCGTCCGACGAGTATCCGCGTATGATATTCGATTACAGAATTGCTCCCAACACAACACGGTGGTGATTGCGATGAAAGCACTTTGCTGGCACGGTATAGGCGACGTACGAGTAGACAATGTAGCGGATCCAACAATTGAACATCCGCGCGATGCGATTGTCAGAATTACCGCTAGCGGGATTTGTGGTTCAGATCTTCATTTGTTCAACGGTTTCATGCCCACCATGGAAAAGGGGGACATTCTTGGCCACGAACCCATGGGGGTTGAGGTTGGATCTGAAATTCGAAATCTCAAATCAGGTGATCGTGTGGTTGTGCCCTTCACGATCGCGTGCGGTAGTTGTTTCTTTTGCGAAAAGACTCTGTACTCCTGCTGTCATAATTCAAATCCCAATGCGGCAATGGCACAAAAAGCCATGGGACATTCCCCGGCTGGGCTTTTTAGCTTTTTTCACATGCTGGGAGGTTTCCCCGGAGGTCAGGCAGAATATCTCAGAGTTCCATTTGCGGACGTGGGTCCTCTGAAAGTTGAATCGGATCTTCCCGATGAGAAAGTGGTTCTTCTACCATGAACTCCAACAAAGCTCAGTCACTACAATCAAGACGCAGGTGAAGGCACCCCAGCGCAGAGAGCCAGCGGACGCAGGAACTGCCCGCAACCTAAACATCAAATGAAACTCGTTCTGCAAAATCCTTTGCGAGAACGCAAGCTAACGCGCTTTGACGCGCTTTGACGCTCTTGGCGCGTGCGAAGCAATCAGATGCAAACTGATGCAGTTCATTATTAAATCGGTCATGCTGTTCGAAAAATCCCAAGTGCTTAGCTGGAGTGAGGCACTGCAGGTTCGATCCCGGCATGTGATGATCCATGTGCCGACCAGCCTCTGGTAACGTGGTCACATCCTGATCTCCGACGATAATCTGCGTGGGGAGTTTAATTTGAGAAAGTGCTGCTGTAACATCGTAATGCAACATGCCGAGCATTCCTCGCGCGATGACAGCGGGCGACGCTTTCAGAGTATAACGGGCCGCGAAGTCCAGCTGACCCCGGGTTTGAGTTCCGGCAAAAGATTCCCTCGCTGTTGATCGATGGGTCGATCCATTCAGGTAGCTCAGACAGTTCATTAGCCAAACCAAGGGGGAAAGAAACACTGTCATGGACAACAGGGGTTCTATGATCGGCTTCTGTATCGCAGTGAGCAAACGGGCAAAACGAGTCGTCCGGAGGGGATTCGTGTAGGTGGAATGCACAATTGAAATACCCATCACTGGACCCGATAGCAGCTCAGGGAATAGTCTGCACAGGGTCAGCGTGATCATGCCGCCAATGCTGTGGCCCACCAGAATTGCGGGCTGATCGCCGGTGGCTTCGAGCACCGCTCGCAGATCATTCGCCATTTTCGCAATACTGTAATCACGGTTTGCCGGTTGTGTGGACAGCCCTAAACCCGGCAAATCCCACGTCACGATGCGGTAACGTGGTGCAAGATGAGTGGCAGCATACAGCCACATTTGACGATCGCACCCCCAGCCATGCGTTAAGATGAGTCTTGGAGCATCCGGCGATCCAAATGATTCCACGTTGAGAAGAGTGCCGTCCGGCATGGCGAGTTGGCTCCCTTCTCCCTTTGGCCCGCTGGCGGGGTCAAAGCTCCCTGCACGGCAAAACAGTTTGGGGTAAATCCAGCCGCCGGCACTGCTCCATCCCACCAACAACAACGCTCCGGCGAACATAGCCGTGGTCCCGTCCCAGCCGGGACGCCAGGCACTCACGCGATCAACAAACGTGTCCAGAGGGCGTTTTTCTGCAATGGTACCGTCCTCCGTATCCCGGACCACGATTATTGTGTCGGGTAGACGATCATGCCAGCGATAGATCAGATAAACTCCGCCGGCAAGCACCGCAATTGCAAGGATGCCATGAAGCCATGCCGTAAGTATGGAAGCGGGAGAAAACATGCTGTCCTCAATGGTCAGAATTACGCGTCAGGCCCGACCGCTCTCGTCGCAGAGAGCATACAGTTCAAGCGTCCTGACCGCTGACGAGAGCTCATTGCAGAACGTGTGCCAAACTGTTGGCCAATCTGTTGCTGCCCACGAGCGATGCTGTCCTGGAAGTACAGACCCTTTCAGACATGTTTCGACTCATCCTCCCGCAGCAGTCAGATCATCCTGATCCGGAATCCCGATGTATGGCAGATGGCGAAATTCGTCGTTGTAGTCCAGGCCGTAGCCGACCACGAACTCATCGGGGATTTTGAAGCCGTAGAAATCGGGAGTCAGTTCAACGGTCGTTCGATCACTCTTCCAGAGTAACACGGCCGACTTCACGGAGTTCGGCTCAAACCCTTTCACGGCTTCATACATGCCCACCATTGTGTGGCCCGTGTCGAAAATGTCATCCAGAATGACGACATCGCGGCCCTTCAGATCGGGGACCAGACTGCTGTTCACAGACAAGGCTCCTGCGGACGTGCGCGTGCCTCCGTAACTGGAGGCGGAAATCAGGGCAACTCGCAACGGGACGTTGGTCGCGCGGATGAGATCCGCGAGCAGCACCACGCTTCCAGTGAGGACACCAAGGATCGTCAAGGGGCGTCGGGAATATTCCACGCTCAGTTGTGTGCCAAGTTCCCGGACACGATCACGGATTTGAGCTTCACTGATAAGGACTCTCATGGAATGTCGGGTGATGTCTGCGAGGAAAAGTGGCAATTTGCCGCCGGGAGCGGGAGTTGATGATGAATTGTAGTCTTAGCCATGCGGTGGTCTCAAGTCGCTGGTGACAGGTTGGTCGCGTTGTGCGTGGGGAATCTCAGTCGGCGGAGCGACTGAGCTGCGCGGGCGACGTCGCTCCGCGACTCGCGTACTTGTGGACAAGCGTGCGAGAACAACGAAGCACTGTGGTCACCATCGTGCGTCATGCAACTCGGTGACCAAGTGCTGAAAAAACAACATGAATGCGGGGAATGCTCATTCTGCGGAACGGCGTTGAAAGTCTGTCGCCAGTGGGAAACGGACGTTACAATTCCGCGGGCTTTTTACCCACTTTCCTGCTGCCAGAGCAACGTTTCCGGTTTCGCCAACATGCCAACCACAATTCCAGACACGAACGATTCCCCATCGTCGCAAGTGATTGTCAACATTTCCTGCTACAAGTTCGTGGAACTGGATCAGTTGCCGGAACGCAAGACCGCGATGCGCCGTCGCGCGGTGGAACTGCATCTCAAGGGAACGGTGCTGCTCAGTCAGGAGGGCATCAATCTGTTCGTCGCGGGGCCTCAGCAGTCGATTCGCGACTTCGTCGGATTCCTCCGCCAGGATCCGGCATTCTCTGATCTTCAGCCAAAGGAAAGCGTCAACGAGTATCCGCCGTTTAATCGGATGCTGGTCAAGATCAAGCAGGAGATCATTGCGTTCGGCATCGAAGGCGTTGCTCCGATGGTTCGCACATCGCCCAAGCTGTCGGCCGTTGAACTTCGAAGGTGGCTGGACGAAGGCCGCAAAGTTCATTTGCTCGACACGCGCAACGATTACGAATATGACCTTGGCACGTTTGACAATGCGATCAAACTGGGGCTCGATCATTTTCGTGAGTTCCCGGAAGCCATCAAGCGCCTGCCGGAAGCACTCAGGGATGAACCCATCGTGATGTTCTGTACGGGTGGTATTCGCTGCGAGAAAGCGGGTCCGTTTATGGAGATGGCCGGCTTCCGCAATGTCCATCAGCTTGATGGCGGGATTCTGAAATACTTCGAAGAAGTCGGTGGCGAGCATTACCACGGCGAGTGTTTCGTCTTTGATCAGCGCGTCGCCGTTGATCCGGCGCTGAAAGAAACACCGACGACGCAGTGTTATGTGTGCCAGGCCGTTGTCACGTCGGAACAACAGCAGATGGCCCAGTACGCGGCTGGAAAATCCTGCCCCGCCTGTTTTCGCGACGACGCGCAACAGATGGCGGACATTCTTGCGTTGCGTCAGCAGCAGATTCAAACCGCCACAACACCGCTGCCGGGGAGTACACCATGGCTGAATCGCCGTCCGCTCAATGTGCCGCAGCGATGCGCCGGCATGACGCTGCTGGATTTCGTAAGCGACCTGCATCCACAGATTGAGCGATCCGAATGGCTGCATCGCATTGAATCGAGCGTCATCGTGCCTGCAGAATCTGCGCGGCGGCGACGACGTCCGCAGCAGTTGGCGGAATCGCTCCCGTTGTCTCCCTCGCGAATTGTGTGGGAAGGTGAACGCTTTGATCAGTTGCAGCCGCACTCCGTTGAGCCCGACGTCAACGCGGAGATTCGTGTCCTGCATGAAGACGACGAATTCGTGATCCTGTCGAAACCTGCTCCCTTGCCGATTCATGAATGCGGACGGTTCCATCGCAACACGCTGCGGTACATGCTCAATCAGGTCTACTTTCCGCAGCGTCCTCACCTTGTGCATCGACTGGATGCGAATACGTCTGGCGTGATGGTGCTGTGCAAACGCAAACGCATCGCATCCATTGTGCAGAAGCAGTTCGAGAATCGCACCGTGAAGAAGTCTTACCTGACCAGAGTGCACGGGCATCCACAGCCGGACGCATTCTCATGCGACGCTGCATTAAGTCGTGAGCCGGAACAAGGCGGCATCAGAATGGTCGATCCGCAGGGGGATCACGCATCGACAGATTTCGAGGTCATTGAGCGATTCAGCGAGGGAACATCGTTGATCCGTTGTTTCCCCAGGACAGGTCGAACAAATCAGATTCGGATCCACCTCTGGTCACTGGGTTTTCCGATCTGCGGCGACCCTGCGTACCTTCCTGGCGGCGAACTCGGGACCAATCGGACTCTGCTGCCGACGGAACCGGTGATGTGTCTGCACGCGGAATCGATTGCATTTTCCGGGCCGGATCACGAGATGCTGCAGTTTTCAGACCCGGCACCGGCGTGGGCAGATGCGGTTTCGCATGGATAAAGTCTGGCTGCCATGTTATACCGCACGCAGTTGGCATTGGCTCATTTAACCGCGTGCCCAGCGGGCCGCGCGAGCAGCGTCCCGCTCGATAGATTCCAGCGCGCGGGGCGTTGCCCACGCGGTTAAACGCCGATTTCCACAGTCAATTTGCTGATGACAAATTCAGG
>JBBJME010000281.1:0-9093 GCA_037719765.1 Planctomycetaceae bacterium | reverse complement strand
TATCAAATGGTCTGGATTGGCGGTAAAGAAAGAGGCATGTAATCGACTTCCTTGAACAAAACAGGGAAAATCGGACCATCGGGGTCCGAAGTGTTACATTATCAAGTACTTGCTGCGTCCAGCAATTCTGATTTTTCGAACAATATCGAGGACTTGTCCGCGACTTCCCACCGGATTCAGTTTCATCAATCGTGGAAGTCTCGACGGCAAAAAATACGGACTGATCATGTCGACCGTCATTCGATCCTGTCCAGGATGCAAATCACTCATTCTTTCTGACACAGCTCAGTGTCCGGAATGCGGTCACGTATTCTACGAGCGTAAAGACTCCGCAACCTCAGAAGTTGTCGATGTCGGCTCAATGAAGAGTGCCAGCCTGGTTGATCCCTGCCCGCACTGCGGAGAACTGGTTCGCACGGGGCTTGTTCGCTGCTGGAGCTGCAATGGATTCATGCGGGAGGATATTGCGGCTCGCTATCGTGATATGACCACAACTCCGCAGCAGATTATTTACAGCACGATTCCACTGGCAGATCGTACGGACTATTTGCCAGCGAGAAATGACAAATCGAAAGGCGCAATTCCAAAAGCGTACGATGCCGAAGACTTTGAGTTGTCCGATGGTGTCGCTGGCACACGTGCTGATTCAGCACAAGCCGATTTCGAATTAGACGCAGGTCCACCGGCGAAACCTGCACCGCCCGTCAGCGCAGCAACACCAACAGCCTCAAAAGCACCTGCCGCACCGGCTGATGGTCCGGACAAGCCGCAGCATAAGACAGCCGGTGGAAAATCGACGACGGCAGAAAAGACGGACGCTGCCGATTCGGCGTCTGCTGAGACAACTTCCGGGCCTGCCGCAAAATCGCAGGCAAACGACGATGATCTCTTGTCGATTGCGATGCAGGAGGAACGCGAAGTTAAGAAACGCCGTGGTGACAAGATCGTGGAACGTCAGCGAAAGATGATGCTGATGCACTGCACTTGCGGTGCATGGATTCGAGTCAGCGAAGATCAGGCGGGAAAGGTTGTGCGATGTCGACAGTGCAAACAGCCTGTCAATGTGCCGCAGATTCGTCGCAAGGTGGAAAAGAAAGAAGACAAACCCGCTGTCGTGAAATTGGCAGTGAAGTGGATCGAAAACGTACGATTCTTTCGCATTGCACCGACGTCCATCGTACTGAAACCCGGCAGCGTCGCGGACAAATTCATTGAAGCGGACCTGGCAATTACTGATTCACAAATTGTCGTGATTGGATTTACCGGGGCCGAAAAGAAGAAAGGTGGTTTCCTGGGAAAAGCTCCGAAGATCGATCGCGCCGAGCAGAGAAAACAACTTCGTGAACAGATTGCAGCAGCAGGTGATTTCAGTGGATTGACCGATGTTGAAGTGCATTCGATTTCTGCAGTTCAGGCACCGGAAATCCGCCTGGTTCAGCCAATTCTGAAGGCCCATGAATCCATGTTTGCGGGTGTTCCGGTCTTCGGTGACGGACGCATTGCCATTTTTCTGCCGATTGCTTCAGATGGCGGGCAGCAAGCATATTGCTCGCTTGGCCTTTCCTCGTTTCGCGCGTTGCATGAAGTGTTAAAGGCGAATTTTAAGTTGGAACTGCCTGCCACAGAAAATGGAGTCCCGGACTCGGAGAAGTCCGATAATCTGAACTGTTTTATCAATCAGAGTCGTGTGGAGTCGATCCGAGGTTTGATCTACTACCAGCAGGATGCAGCATTTGAACTGGAACTGTCGGGCTACCGCTGCAAGTCTTGTACTGCGGTCATCAGCGAAGAAGGCCGCAAGAAAAACAAGCTGGGCGGAGCCAATGGCAAAGGCATCGCCAAGGCGAAGTGTCCCAAGTGCAGTGGCAAGATGGGTGAAGAGTTGCTGTATCGCATCAAGAAGTCACCCGGTGCGGATGCCGTCGGCCAAAGTACTGAAGCATAGGCTGATCCGCCGGACATGACGATTTCCGGCAGCGAACGCATGGGACCTGTGCGATCTGCAGGACCGATGGACCTTGACAGTTGCTTCCCACTCGCCGTACGTGTGGCGCAGCATACGTAAAGGGGCGAAAACTGTTGATAGTTTGAACCCCGACTGATTTGTCCGTGTCTCTGGATACATTCCGAACAATCTCAAGTCACCATTTTGGTGTCAGTTGTGTTCGACATGAAAACGATTCCAGAACGTCATGGTGATGATCCAGTCCTTCCCCCAATCTACTCATGCAGACTCCATCGCAGATGAGGCTGGTGCCCGAGGATTCACGCGGCAGTTCCGAGTTCTGCGAAACTGCGGCCGGGCCTCCGATGTGGAGGGGAACGACTTAGACGCGGGCAGTCGAAGTCCGATCGTGAGCGACTTCTTTACGGTGCCTTATTTTTTGACAAGTCGAATTGGTCTGTTCTGGCATCAGATACTGGCGGAGCTGCGATCGGTCACCCGATCCGAAGCAGAGTATTGTCGGATGCTGTGCGTGTTCGCGGAATTTGTGGAGACCAATGTCACTGGGTCATCGGATGAGCCTGAACATGGCACTGGGCTCCTGATCGGACATCCGCTCACGGCCGGTTGGAGGCGACGCCTGTACGTTTGCCCTGCTACTGGCCGACTGCTGCGTATCGTAAGTCCATTTCGATGAAGTACTGCAGCTAACCCAACTTCCCCAGAAGTGTAACAAAGCGCGACCGACCGAAAAAAGTTCGCCGTGTTTTGGGATCTGAAATTCGAAAACAGCCGTGTTTTGAAATCTGAAACGCGATGTAGTGAGAAGAAGATATCTGGCGGGCACAAAAACGGGCCATAAGATCCCGGCCATGTTTATCCGACAGCACTTCAAAGAAGAAAACGGACAGCGAACAGCGTACTGGGCGCTCGTCGAATCTTATCGAACCAGGCGAGGCCCTCGGCAGCGGGTTGTGGCGTGGCTTGGGAAGCTCGACGAAGCCGGGCGGCTTGGGGTCAGGCAGGCCATCGACAGCACGGACACGGCCACAGGTCTGCAGGACAAATCCACGCGCGGCCATGACCGTCAGCAGTTACTCTTCAACGATGATGAGAACACTACGAAGCCGCGATGGGAAGAAGTCAATGTCGCCGGTGTCCGCGTCGAGAACACGCGGCAGTTTGGAGGACCGTGGCTCGCGCTGCATCTGATTCGCATGCTGCAGCTCGACACGTTTTTGCAGAAGGCAATCCCGGAAGGACGTGAACAGGTTCCGTGGGACGTCAGTTCGCTCATCCTCATCATTGCGAGACTGCTCAAACCTTCCAGCGAACTTTACATCGCCGAACAATGGTATCCGAAAACTGCCTTGCCGGATCTGCTGGGTGTGCCAGCAAAACAGGTCGATGACAACCGGCTCTATCGAACTCTCGATGTGGTGCTGCCGCTTAAAGAGGCGCTGGAAATTCATCTCAAGCAGCGTGCGGGCGACCTGTTTGAACTTGAATACGACCTGTTGATGTACGACGTCACCAGCACGTTTTTCGAAGGCCGGGCCGACTTCCCTCTGGCGCAGCGCGGTTACTCGCGAGACCAACGCGGCGACTGCAAGCAGGTGTGCATTGCGCTCGTGGTTTCACGCTGCGGCATGCCGCTGGGGTACGAAGTTTTCGCGGGCAACACGGCCGATGTGACGACGGTGGAACACGTGGTGGAAACGATGGAACGCCGCTATGGCAAGAGCCAGCGCATCTGGGTGATGGACCGTGGCATGGTGAGCGAAGACAACATCAAATTTCTTCGCGACGGCGGTCGTCGCTACATCATCGGGACTCCGAAAGCGACGCTGAAGAAGTTCGAACAGGAGATTCTCAAAGACGACTGGCATGCGATCCGCGATGGTCTTGAAGTAAAGATCGTGCCGTGGCCAAAGGACGATGATGACGATGAGTCCGGCGCTGAGCCTGTCGCGGCAACGACCAATGCGAACGGTGATGCTGCTGTGTCTGAACAAGATCCGGCACCGGAGACATTCATCCTGTGTCGCAGTCGTGATCGATCGAAGAAGGAAGAAGCGATGACGCAGCGTTTCGAAACGAAGATCGAAGAGGCGCTGGTTCGTATGAAGGCTGGTTGCGAAAAAAAGAACCGCGACGTTCAGAAAGTGGAGCGGCAGATCGGTCGACTTCTTGCAAAGAACAGCCGGGCTGCAAAACTCTTCGACATCAAAGTCTCAAAGGCCGAGAGCGGTGTCGCAATTGTTGAATGGTCAAAGGTCGATGGCTCTCGCAACTGGGCCACGTTAAGCGCCGGCTGTTACCTGCTTCGCACGAACGTCTCAGGCTGGTCCGACGAAGAACTGTGGAAGGCATACATCCAGCTGACAGAAGCCGAGGCCGCGTTTCGAATTCAGAAAAGTGATCTGTCGATTCGTCCGATCTGGCATCAGAAAGAGGATCGTGTGCTGGCTCACATTTTTGTGTGCTTCATCGCTTACGTGCTGTGGAAATCGCTCGGTCAACTTTGCATAAAAGCGGGTCTCGGCAACGAGCCCCGCCGTGTGCTGGACGAACTGTCCGAGATCCATTCGATGGATGTCGTCCTGCCGACAAAATCTGGTCTGGAGATCCGCACTCGCTGCGTTTCAAAACCGACTGATCACCAACAAATCCTGCTCGATAAACTGGGCCTGAATCTGCCGACAAAAATCAATTTGAAACCAATGTAGTGAGAAAAAACACCCCAAAACTCACGAAAACACAGTGCTTTTTCAACGAGTTGGGGAAGTTGGGCTAGTCTGCCCATCCCGGTACGACGGGCTCCACTGGGAATTCAGTGTCCTCAGTCACTCCACTGCGGAAACTTTCACTGGGGATCAACGAGGCGCAAGCTGCCAGAAATCCGTCAAAAACAGCCTGATTGAGCGTTGGAACGTGAAAAATGTGTGATGTTGTTGGCAAGCGCCCCGCAGTGTGCGTATGCTTCGTCAGCGTGGCTGAGCCTTCTCGCTGATGGATCGGCAACTCGTGATATTCTCTTCGGATAGGCTCGGAAACGGCAGGTGACTGCGATGTCCAGTTCTGTTCTGGAACGACCGACTTTAGTACTGAATCGGAACTGGCAACCAGTTGCAGTCTCTACGGTCGCTCGTGCCCTCATTAAAGTCTGGAACGAATCCGCCCGGATCGTTGATCCATCCAGTTTACACATCTATGGCTGGGAAGATTGGGCTGCCAATCGTCCGGCCGATGGTGATCCTGTCATTCGGACTCAATGGCTGACACTGAAAGTCCCGGAAGTCATCACGCTCACTCGTTACGATCGACTTCCAGTCAAGATTGTGGCATTCAGTCGGCGCAACGTATTCAAACGCGACGGTTTCATGTGCCAGTATTGCGGCTGCAAGCCAGGCAGTGAAGAACTGACGATTGACCATGTGATGCCTCGCTCACGCGGAGGACTTTCCAGCTGGACAAATTGCGTGCTGGCCTGCATTGACTGCAACACACGCAAGGCGAACCGGACGCCAGAGCAGGCCCACATGCCACTTCGTGGAAATCCCACGCGACCGCTGTGGAACCCGCTCTACGCGCCGCACGGTGTGCGGATTGAAAGCTGGTCCAAGTTCGTCAGCGAAGCGTACTGGAACGTAGAACTGGAAGAAGCCTGATCCGTCGTTCCAAATAAGTTTGGCGTGCGTGCGGTATTCCTGTCTATCGAAACTTCAATTCCGCCCCGGCATCCGCAATGGTGCGGGGCTTCGTTTTTTCTACTACGGCTGTTTTTGCGATCGACGGACCTCCCAACTTGCTCAGAATAGGACCTGTTGAACTTGACCTGCCCGTCATCCAGGCGGCGATGAGTGGCTATAGCGACTGGCCGATGCGGGCGATTGCGCGAAAACTGGGTGCACCGTATTCGATTTGTGAGGTGATGATTGGTTCATTTGTCAGCTCGCTGAAAGATCGCGCGAAGACACGACATCATTTGCTGGTCACGGACAACGATCATCCGGTGGGGGCTCAATTGATGGGAGCCGAACCGGCCGAGTTCCCGTCGGCGGCAAAGAAACTCGTTGAGGCTGGCTTTGATGTGATCGATATCAATTTCGGATGCCCGGCAAAGAAGGCATCCGGGCGTTGCCGCGGCGGTTATCATCTGGGCCAACCGGAAGTGGCGATCGAAATTATGCGTCAGGTTCGCGATGCGGTTGCGTTGGAAACGCCGGTCACGGTAAAGATGCGACGCGGACTGGATGATACTCAGCAAAGTCGCGACAACTTTTTTCGAATTATTGAATCGGCATTCGAACTGGGTGTTGCCGCTGTCACGGTGCATGGTCGCACAGTGGAACAAAAATATGTTGGGCCCAGTCGCTGGGCATTTCTGAAGGAGGTTCGTGAGCTTTTTCCGAATCGCACGCTGCTGGGCAGCGGCGACCTGTTTACCGCTGCTGACTGCGTGCGGATGCTGCGGGAGACGGGAGTGGATGGCGTTACTGCAGCGCGAGGTTCGATTGGCAATCCGTGGATATTCCTTCAGTCCGCTGCACTGCTTCGGGGCGAAGCGTTGCCACAACCTCCGACCGTGTATGAACAGCGTGAAGTCATCTGCGAGCACTTTGGACTGGCGAAACTGATTCTTCCACCAGATCAGGCGTCAAAGCAGCTTCGCAAGTTTTGCATCCATTACTCCGCCTGGCATCCTGCGGCACCCGTGGTGCGAGCTGCATTCATCGCCGTGAGAAATGCCGACGATTGGCATGAGGTCATTGCCCACCACTATGCAGTCGAGCAACCCGGACAGTACCCCGCCGATCCTGGATACGACGGGCAGGCGCGGGAAGTATGTCCGGAGGAACTGATCAAAATGGCCGTTGAGCATGCCTGAGTCATTGTATGCCTGAGGTGTGAAAAGGTCTTATTCGACGCATAATCAAACACAGCCGAACTTTCTCCGGCAGGAACTGCTGCTTTTGAATGACGTGTTTCCAGGGAAGCCCGTTGAAATCCGTCTTCCCTGCCATTTGCATCCCTCATCGCGAGTGGCCACATTGATATGCTGAGCGTCGTTCCCGTATCGGCAGCAATGACAGTTCATGCTGCGGATTCTGAAACGAATCTGACCGACCTCACAAATTCAGCGTGTCCATTCATAGTGGCCTCCTACACACCGAAAACTCTGTGTCTTCCTTTCCTCGTGATTGCGATTTCTGGATGCTGTTCGCTGACAGAAATGCGCCCTTGGTCTGATGCGCCGATTATCCGCGGTCAGGACGGAATGTCACACATTCCGGGAACAGCAGAACCGTCGGGGAATGCGCCAGATCCAGTCGAGGCGCAAGCGGCTGCCCCCGACATTTACCTGCCGTTGACGCTGCGTGATGCGATCGAGGCGGCACTCATGGATTCGTCCGTCGTGCGAGTGCTGAACGGGGGGGTCAATGTGGCGGCAATTCTGCCAACAGACGTTCTGATTGCTGAACAGCGAATTGCAGCGGAGCAAGGCAGATTTCAGCCTCGACTGACGGCAAATCTCGATCGCAGTATCATTGACCAGCCTCCCAATGCATTCTTCGGGCCTGGCATCGCGGCAAACACCAGCCGTGAAATGTCAAACGTCTTTGCCAGAGTCACGCAGCCGCTGACAACTGGAGGATCTCTGAGCATGGGGTTTGAACCTCCGTTGGCGTACCTGTACCTGCCGGACGGTGTGGATCCCGGGGAATTCAATCCAATTTATTCCACGACCTACGTCGTGAGAGTTAACCAGCCCGTCATGAGAGGTGCCGGTCGTGGCGTTGCACTGGCACCCATTCAAATTGCCCGGACGCTGGCCAATCAGTCTCGATGGGCTCTGGAGGATGTGCTGAATTCACAGATTCGCAGCATCACAGAAGGCTACTGGCGTTTGTATGCGGCACATCTGGAACTGGAAGCCGTCAAAACAATCCTGCCACTGGCTGAAGAGAGCGTTCGGATTGAAGAATTGCGCTGGAAAGCGGATCGATCAATTCTGGCCGACGTCGCGCGCGCCCGTTTTCAGCGGGAAGGTTTTCGCCGGACTCAAAGTGTCATGCAAGGGAATCTTCGTAAACGTGTCCTGCAGCTCCGGCAACTGCTCGGGGGTCAGCCAGACGTGCTGCCACTCTTTCTGCCATCAGAAAGGCCCAGTGAGAATCCGCCACCGGAAGATGTTCCTTCACTTGTGCAGGCAGCGATCAGCAACAGACCATCACTCAACCTGCTCCGCGAACAGTTGAGTGAAAAACATCTTACTGCGTGTCGCAGACAATCAGGTGCTGCCATCTCTGGATCTGCATGGTGAGTACTACATGAACGGACTGGCTGACCAGTTGGACGACAGCTTTCGACAGGCATCATCGTCGGACTATACAGACTGGACGCTGGGACTTGGAATGGATGTACCGATTGGAAACAAGACTGCGCGCAGTCGACGGCGAATCGCGGAACTGGATGTGGCACGTGTTCACATTCGTCTGAATGCACTTGAACAGAACGTGGCGTTTGAAATCGCGGAGCTGATCTCCGATCTGCATGCACAATGGCAGCGGCTGGAGATTGCAAAACTCCAGGCGCGGGAAACTCAGGAATGGCTCCGCGTCTCCAGAATTCGATACACGCAGCCGCAGGCCTCAAGTACAAGACAGGATTGGCTGCTGCTGGCCTTGACGGATCTGCAGTCTGCAATGCGCGCCTATGTTGATGCCGTCAGTGATGTCGGCGAGGCCCTGGCTGAATACAATACGCTGCTGGCAGACCTGAATCAGGCGCAAGGCATTAGTGTCTACCAGTGGCGACAACAGGCGGCTCAGGAGACCTACGAAGGAACATTGGGTGGTCATGCCGGTATTTCCAATCAGGACTATCGAGCCAATCCCGGGCCGGTTCTGCAGATAGTCCGTTCCTCGCAAAAAGCAGCCGAGCCTCGACTGGCTTCGGGATTGTCGGCACCAGCCGATGGACTTTTGCTTGGGCATTCCTTCCTGAACGAAATGAAACCGCTGCCGCCGACACTTCCCGCTGTATCTCCCGCACTCAACTGGCTGCGCGACAGGGATCCAGCGCCCGACAGGGATCCAGCGCCCGGCAGGGATCCAGCGCCCGGCAGGGATCCAGCGCCCGGC